>JANLYB010000185.1:0-2526 GCA_031365425.1 Hyphomicrobiaceae bacterium | reverse complement strand
TCCCGCAAGGGGCACGAAGCGAAGAAAACAACGAGGGCTGATCTTTCAAGTTAAAAGTGGTCCGAAGAAACTGGGCAGGTCAGGATGACCGAATACCGCACCTATTCCCGCCCCACCCGTCTAACCCAGCTCGTCAACCGTGACCCTCGCGTGGTGCGATACCCCAATCTCTCATGACGCTAAAGGTGCGGGGATAACTATTCGCAATAATTTGTCATCCCGGACGAACCCCGGAGACTTGATCCGGGGAAAATCCGAAACCCAGGAGCCACAACGGCAGCCCCTCCATTGTCATCCTCGGGTTCGTCCCGAGGACCCATCCATCAACGAGCTACTGCGATCCTGGGGTCCGCGCCATCCCACAACTATAATTGCCCAATTTCACTATTGGTCCCGATATTATTTATATTTTACCAAGCCACGCCCCATACAAGAGGGTGGCCATAAGCCACGTCATCAAAAGAAACGCCAAAAGGCTTTGTATCAGTAAAGACCAAGGAGCCTCTGCAACGGAACAGGTTGTCCTCGCCGCTTCGGAGTACAAACACCTTGGCAATCCTATCTCGTCGCGACGGCACATCCCCCTTGGCGAACGCAGATTGATCGCGCCACAAATTCTGCATTTGTTGAGATTTGAAAAAAGAAATAGGAATTGTTTTATTCGCTGCAACATTTGACGCCCCTTCCCCTACCACCCCCAAACCACCGCGCCCCCAGCAAGCCCCGCCCCCGCCGCCGTCATCAGCACCGCATCGCCCTTCGCATACCCCCGCTCATCGGCCCGGTACGACAGCGAAAACGGAATCGTCGCCGCCGAACTATTCCCATAATCCGTAATCGTCGTCAGCGTCCGCTCGACTGGAATCCGCAGCTTCGTTCCCACCACATCGATCATCCGCTGATTGGCCTGATGCGGCAGAAAATGGCGCACATCCTCCGGCCCCAACTTCGCCACCGCCAGCGCCGTCCGCGACGCATCCACCATCATATCGACGGCCTTAACGAACACCGCGCGTCCATCCGCCATCACCATCTTGGTATCGACAATCGGCACGCCCTCGCCGAACGGTCGCGCACTCCCGCCCGCCGGAATGTGGATCAACCCGTAATCCGCCCCGCTCGACTTCAATTCGACCGACCGCACGCCCGCCTCCGTCCGCTCGGTTGGGCCCAGCAGCACCGCGCCTGCCGCATCCGCAAACAGGATCGAACTTCCCCGGTCCGCCGCATTGATCCGCCGCGACAGGATATTCGCCGCCACCACCAGCACATACGCCCGGTGCGTCTTGACAAACCCATCCGCCAAAGCCAGCGCATACAAGAACCCGGAACACGCGCCCGCCAGATCGATCCCGCCCGACGACGGCAACCCGAGCTTATGCGCCAGCAGCGGCGCCGACGGCGGCAGCAGATGATCCGGCGTCGAGGTCGCAAGAATCGTCAACGCCACCCGCCCCGGCCGCAATCCCGACGACCGCAGCGCCATGTCGCCCGCCGCCCGTGCTATGTCCGTCAGCGTCTCGCCGTCCGCCGCATACCGGCGCGCATGAATGCCCGTCCGCGTCCTGATCCACCCGCCCTGAAGCCCAAGCGCATGCTCCAGCTCGCGGCTCGTCACAACCCGCTCTGGCGCATAGTGCCCAAGCCCGATGATTTCAGCGCCCAGCGCCATTACGCGCTCCTTCCAAACCGGTCCGCCGCTTCGCGGATCGCCGCATAAATCGAACCTAACTCATCGTCCGTGATGCAATACGGCGGCATCACATAAATCGTATTTCCCAGCGGCCTCAGCAAAACCTTACGCTCGATGAAAAACGCGCTCAACGCCGGCCCAACCTCCGCCATATACCCGCCCGCCCCAACCTTCAAATCCAGCGCCCCAATCGTCCCGCACTGCCGCACCGAACCAAACCGCTCATCGCCCCCAAACCGCGCCAACTCGGCAGCTTGCATCTCACACAATGCCGCCACCCGCTCCGCCACCGGCTCGTCTCTCCACACAGCAAGATTCGCGCGCGCCGCCGCGCAGGCAATGGGGTTCGCGGTATAAGAACTCGAATGAAAAAACATCCGGGCCCGGTCGCGCGAGACATGCGCGTCGAAAATCGCAGGTCTGCACAGCGTCGCCGCCAGCGGCATCGACCCGCCCGTCAGCCCCTTCGCCGTGCACAAAATATCGGGCGTAATCCCCGCCTGCTCACAGGCAAACAGCGTGCCCGTCCGCCCCCACCCCGTCATCACCTCGTCGGCAATGAACAACGCCCCATGCGCCTCACACAGCCGCTTCATCTCAGTCAAAACCCAAGCTGGATACACGAGCATCCCGCCCGCACCCAGGATCAACGGCTCGACGATCAGAGCCGCGATCCGGTCAGCCCTCAACGCCGCCTCCAGCGCATCCAAACTCGCCTGCTCCGCGCCCGCATATGGAAACGGCACCCGCCCCACATCAAACAGTAACGGCTGATAGCTCGACGAAAATACACCCCGCGCCCCCGCCGACATCGTGCCAACCGTATCGCCATG
>JANLYB010000177.1:0-9755 GCA_031365425.1 Hyphomicrobiaceae bacterium | reverse complement strand
GCGCTGAAATCAACGAAGCGCTTCTCCAACTGAATTTTGGTGTGATCTCGCGGTTGGCACACAATATGGGTGGTGCCGGCGGGTCCTTCGGTTTCCAATCCATCACAGACTTGGGAAAAGCCCTTCAACAAACCGCAGATGCCGGCAACATCAATGCCTCCCGCGAATTGGCAGATGCTCTTGCCGAGGTCATCCACGCTGCCTGGGCCTTGGATGCTGCCCGCGCTGAATCCACCGGCTCAGAAAGCGAGATCATACCAATCGGCTAGGACCAACTCGCTAAGCCTAGCGAATTCGAATGCTGTTGAGTGAACCCAAGAGCCCAAAAGCCTGCAGCAACCAGATAATGACAACGATCACGACAACGCCGTTGAGGATAGATTTTATCTTGCTGTCCATCGGAATGTAGTTATTGACGACCCATAGAAGGACCCCGACTACAATGAGGACAATGACTGTTGGAGGTCCATATTCGTTCTTTCTGTAAAATTTTAACTAGCATTTGCCGTCAGAAAGAAACACAACTCATGCCCGAATAGGGAGTGACGGCCGGAAACGACTCAGTTCGTTTATTGGCGAAATGGCATCACGAAGCGCCACGTGGAACCTTCTCGTCGTCCATCAGTTATCAGATCAAGATCGACGGGGATCGCAAGTTGTTCGTATGAGGTCATGATGGAACTGGTTGGTATTCTGAGCAAAGACGGTGACGTATGCAAAGTTCGCGTACCAGATCTTCCGCAAGCCTTCGGAACGGGCGCGACGCCAGAGGCTGCCGTAGCCAAGGCAACATCTGCCGCCAATGAGTTCGCCTGGTATATGTCGTCGTCGGACCGCACGTGGCGGCCGCACAACGCCGCGCAAATCAAAACCGATCCGAGCGCGCATATGGGCGATGGGCAGACTTTTGTTACGCTGAAGATACCTTACAACGTCCTATAGTGGTCCCGTCGGCAACGGGGCTATGGGGTCGGCATCCTACACTTCGTTCCGCGCGGCAGCAGAGCGTGCGATCCAGTCGCGATAACCCTGGGCATCGCCAAAATCGAGAAACTCGCGATAATGCTCGTGCGCCGCAACTACTTTGCGCGCGTGCTTGATCGGGCAGCAGTAGTGTTCTGTGCGCGCCGCAACTTCTCTCACGAAAGCGATGGCACCGCCAGCATAGGCACAGTAGGCGCAGTTCAGCTTTTCTTGTCCGTTGAGGTAGGCAAGGTATTGCCGGTCTAAGACAAAATAATCCCGGCGTCTGACTTTCTCGATACCATAAGCAGGAAAGCAGATTGCCTGATACAGCATGATACTGACAGCAGCCGAGGAACATTTTACATGGCCATCGTCACCACATCCGTCGTTGATCTTATCGTTACCCTGTTGATCGGGATCGTCGTCGGGCTCGCCTTTAATCGCCTTGGCGGTAGTTGGCTTGGCCGGAAAGTGGCCGGAGCGACCGGCGCTGGCGATGTAACCTATGCGCTTGTTGGTATCGCCGGCGCCTTCATTGGATTCCACATCGCCTTCATCGTCGGGCTTCTCCCCTCCCCATTGATGCTCTTTCTCGGTGCCGCAGCCGGGGCCGCGCTAACCGTTTTTCTATGGCGGAACGGTAAATACTAATTTCGAATGTTCTTGCGACTGCCATCAGTCAACTGATTGACCCTTACAGTTGTGCCGAGTGATTGATGCTGGTGCGGTGGAGCACCTTGATGCAGTTATGACGCGCCACCCGCATTGATCGTGCCCGATATCGACGACACGGAGGTTTGGTCTACGGCGGCAAGCAACTCGTAACGTTCAACACCCGAGCCGGGGGGGCGACCTCTCGACTCGATGAGTTCGCAGAACTTTGTCCAGGTCATCCGTGACGTGACGCGTGGCTGGCGCCTTAGCGAGCCAACCATGGCCGGGCGTAGCCCAACCATGGTTGCCCCTTTTCAGACGGTCAACGTCCTCCCTCTAAGAGAAGTTTGAGGATGATCCCGAGCTCAACGAGCGCGATAAGGCCAAACAGCCAGGACAGAGATTCGTGCAGTTGTGCCCGAGTGAGCTTCGTGCCATTGGTTGGGTCAGACGACCCGGTTTCATCGGCAATGTTTTGATCAATTTTAGTCATGCGATCTCCTCGTGCGTCACCTTCCGGGTGCGCGTGGATTGCGCGCGCGGAGGCTGCTTACTGTGCAGAGCGGCCACCGCGACAAAGCGCTTGAATTGGGTGAAGTGTGCAGGCTGTTTCAGGCAGCAGGTGGCTCGCGCGGATTGTTGGTGCGCAGCGACAGCGTTGGATTAGACCGCCTCGCTAAAACAAACGACGCACCGCGGGCTGGCGCAGCCACGGGCGTGGACACGTGCAGCGGGGTTGATGGGGGTCCATCGCTTCGCTTTGCCACGTGGGTCGCGCTTGCTCCGACGCGCACCTCGGTCGCAAAAAGCGCCGGACTATTGTCGGGGATCGTCACACCTCGGGAACTTGCCGCTTCAGCTCGATCGGGGCTCCATGCTCGCCCGCCAAGTCCGCAAACCGTGAAAAGGAGGACGAACGACGTCAAGAGCGCGCACCAGAATGACTGGGGGCGTAAGCGAACTGCGGGGCCTACGAGGTCAGCCACAGGCCTGAGCATTGGAGCGCGCGGGCACCAATTCCCTAATTTCAACCAACCCCGAGACTGCATGCCGTCGGTGCATCGTCAAAAAATCCAAGATCGAGCCCCCGATTGCCATTCGATGCAGTGTCATACGTGCGCTTTCATACGGATATGTTGAGCCAGCGATGGACGAATTCAAGGGTCTTTTTCGATATGGCAGATGCGCCCCGCGTTTTCTGGCGATCCTATCGTGAGGAGCACCAGCACGGCTTTTGCATCGAAATGCCGCTTAGGCCGCATGAGTGCCAGCAGCACTCTTGGCCTCGGTTGAAGGCCGGCGGATCGGCCGGTCCCATTGTTCAAGATGCATGTTCTCTGCACGGACGCATCGTCTGATCGTGGCCCATCACGCTGGTTTGCCGCTTCCGCCGACGATGCTCGCTACCAAGGGACAGCCGAACTGTTCTTCCGTGCGACGACATTCGTCAACGCGGCTATATTGTGCGCTTGGGTCCAATATTCAGCAGAGCATAATTCAGCGGGTAGTCGAGGTACGTCTGTAACGGCACTTAGGTGCCCGCCGATGAAGTGGCAGGGAGTGCTCGCCCCTCCAAGTCGGGCCCATGCCCCTTCTCGATGCGCGCTGCGACAAACACCTCGAAGAAAGACGGGTCGAGACGTAAATTCCCGACCCGTCCATTGGCGTCTCGTTGAAGTTACGCTTTCACTATCGAGACGTTAAGCGCCGCGCAAACAAACGCCGTTACTAGCTATCCGGCGATGCTGTTGAGGTCACAACGCATCGGCTTGGTTTCTATTCCCGGGAAACAAGACTCCGGCTGAGGATAAGTCTCCCGCGATTTGCGTCAACTTCTGCTGCTGGCCCTTCTCGACAGTTGCGTTACGGTAGGTTTCGGATCACTCCGACCGTAGTAGTGTACTCAAGGTTCCGCCCAGTCACTGGTATAAATTTGCCGACATCGACCTGTGGCCGAGCGGGGGTCGACTATTCTATCAGTAGCACTGCGGCAACATCCCAGACAGCCGGCTGAGGGCCCGCGCCTGGGGAAGAACCGACAGTTTCTGAGGGCAAATTGTACGCCGGCGTCCGGTCAGCCAATCCACGTATCGCGATTTAACACTTGATCGAAGCAAGCACGGACTGGCATCAACCGTGGCCATGGCATGAAAGATCGATTTACGATGACGCAATCAACCATTCGACGCTCAAGACTTCCTGCCATCGTAACGATTGCGGCCGTTGCCGCACTGACGGCGCTGACCGCCGACGCCAGTGCGAGACAGACGCGCTCGACCGCCCCGGTCGAGATGACGGCGCCGCGCGATGCCGGGGAGCCGATCATGGCGATCGTGTCGATCAAGACGCAGCAAGTCACTTTTTACGACGCCGACGGTTGGATACTAAGCGCGCCGGTTTCGACTGGCGTCGCGGGACGCGAAACGCCAGCCGGTGTCTTCGCCGTTGTCGAGAAGGACGCAGACCACCGCTCGACCCTCTATGACGATGCCTGGATGCCGCACATGCAACGCCTCACCTGGAACGGCATCGCGCTGCACGGTGGCCCGCTGCCGGGGTATGCCGCTTCGCACGGCTGCGTGCGGATGCCATTCGGCTTTGCGGAGAAGCTATTTGGCAAGACGCGGATCGGTATGCGGGTGATCGTCTCGCCGAACGACGCAACTCCCGTCGAGTTTTCTCACGCAGCGCTGCTGGTGCCGAACGTGGAGGCTGTCGCTGCTGCTCCTGCGCGTGCCGAGACGCTCGCCCGCGAGGCCGCGGAAGCCGCCAAAGCGGTCGACGAGGCGAAGAAGTTCGCCGCGGTAGCGGCGCGCGATACGGCATCGTCCAAGGCGTCGCTGCGCAAGCTCGAAGGGCTCAAGTCCGCAGCCGACGCCGAACTCGCTTATGCCGGAAAGGCGCTCGCGGACGCCAAGACGGACGAGGCCAAGGCGCGTGCCGAGGAACTGAAGCTTAAGGCGGCGGCCAAGGCCGCGGCAGCGGGGACGCAACTCGACATCGCCAAAGCTGATGCGAAGTCGAAGCTCGATGCCGCGGCGAGTTCAAAGGATGCCGCCAAGGCGGCCGCCGATAGAAAGGCTGCCACCGCTAAAGCCGCCAGCGAGGCAAAGCTCTCCCTTGAGCCGGTCGCGATCTACATCAGCCGCGCGACGCAGAAGCTTTACGTTCGGCGGAACACGCGTAAGCCGTGGGCGGACGGAGGCGAGGTGTTTGATTCGACCATCGAGGTTCCGGTTACGATCAGCAATCCCGACAAGCCGATCGGCACGCATGTGTTCACGGCGATGTCGCGCAGCGACGCGGGCCTTCGCTGGACCGCCGTCACGATCGACAACGGGGACAACGCCAAGAACGCGCTCGACCGCATCACCATCCCGCAGGATGTGCTCGATCGCATCGCGCCGACCGCACTACCGCGATCCTCGATCGTCGTCTCGGACGAGCCGTTGAGCCGCGAGACCAACTATCGGACCGAGTTTGTTGCGGTGCTGAGCAACCAACCTCAGGGCGGCTTCATAACCCGCAAACCTACGGTCGTTGTCCCCCCGCCTGCAAGCGTCAAAAAGTGGGACGACGACGGCGGCTTCTTCGGGCTCTTTGGACAGTCGAACTCAAGCCCGCAACCTGGCAATACCCAGAAGCGCGGCGGCTATCGTCCGGTGAAACCGGGCTGGTGGGAGTGAGGGCGGTACGCCGTTTGTCGGCCGCCTGGCCGCTTCGATGCGGGCTGCAGCGTCACGGGTAGATCGCAGCGGACGTTCACCGCTCAACCGGCTCAACACAGCCAACGGGGGTTATCAGTGCCGAAAGATCACCTCATGGTGACGGGCTCGTTGCGCGGTTTGACCTGCAACCTGACGGGTACGATGCGCAGCGAGTATGCGTGCCAGAGGGGGTGTCGCGATCCAAATGCTTACCGGCAACCGCCATGGCAGGCTGGCCGCAGGGGGGTGGCGGCCTGCCATGGCGCGTCGGGCCCGATACAGATCGCCCTATGAAACCAATCCCCGTGAATGCCGGGTGAATGCTAGGTCAATTCAGCCTTAGAGGCGCTTGGCGCTAAGTCTTTGATTTCAATGGTGGGTGCGGTAGGATTCGAACCTACGACCCGCTGATTAAGAGTCCGGCGAAAAGCCCTGAATTTCAATGAGTTTTACCGGTCCGTGTCACAGCAAGAACCAGCAAAGGCACACGCTATATCAGCGAGTTATCACGCGGCTGGTAAATATCTCCGGTTCAAAATTGGCATGTCGCGGTCGCTGAGTATCGAATTGTCGGAGTTATTCCACATTGCTTACAGAGTAGACTGCTGTGGTGATGCAACTGTTGGGGCGCTTGTTCGTCAACCAGGATGTCGGGAAATGTGCGAGTTATGCCCTACCCAACCTTCGACCTGACCGACGTGAATGACCCAAGCCCTGGAGAGCCGGTTCCGCAAATTCGGACGGTGAGATGAGTGGAGTTTCTGCCTGACGGCGCGCACGGTAGCGTGCGTTATTCAGGAGCACCGATGACGAGACGACCCCGCCGGAACCACACACCGGCCTTCAAGGCGAAGGTGGCGATGGCCGCCATCAAGGGCGACAAGACGATTGCGCAGCTAGCTGAGCAGTTCGATGTTCACGCCAATCAGATCACGACGTGGAAAGATCAGCTCCAGCAAGGGGCTGCCGACGTGTTCGGGCCGGGCGGCGGCGGAGGGGCCGCGGCTACGGCACCGTCCGTCGACGTGAAATCGCTGCACGCCAAGATCGGAGAGCTGACCTTGGAGAACGATTCCTAAGAAACGATGCCGGGTGCTGGCTCCAGCGGCTGTAGAACAAAGCCGAATGCCTTAGCGCGTCGATGCAGATTGTCGACGACGCGCTTGCGGAATCGCGTCTCGTAAAATGACGCTCCCGGGTCAACGTATTCCATCCCGTGACGTACGGCGTTGTAGAACAGGACTGCGATCTTTCGCGCTGTAGACGTGACCGCCTTGGCCTTGCCGATACGCGCTGACAGTCTCCGGTAGAAGGCGCCGAGCGCAGTGTCGGTTCGCCCGGCGGTGACGGCAGCCAACCGCAGGAGAGCCGCCGTACGGCTCCCGGTGCGTCGCGTTCGCGCCGAGAGCACTTTGCCGCCCGAGATCTTGTTGTTCGGCGCCAGCCCCAGCCAGGAGGTGAAGTGCTTGGCGCTTGGCCATGCTGATAGATCGTCGCCGCACTCAGCCACCAACTTCAGCGACAGGTAGGGACCGATGCCATCGATCAGGGTGATGTCCTTACCCAGCAAGGCGAAAAGCGCCGAGCGGACATCGAATGCCAATCCGTTCATCTGTTTAGTGTGCCGGCGAGATGGCGTCGATGCGCCTGCGTCATGACCGCGGCCGACACTCAGGTCCTTCATGACGGCTTCGATGCGGGCATCGCAGGCCGATACCTTCTCGTGGTAGACATCGTAAAGGGCAAGGGCCTGTTCAAGCGGCAAACAGGTGCTCGGCGCGGTAACTCCCGGTGAGGGCTTTCTCGATCGTCTCGACAGTTGCGTGACACCGGTAATCCCGTAGGCTTGCCAGTGCCTTGGGCTCATGTTCGCCCGACAGGATCGACCGAATGATCCGCAAACCAGTTGCGCCGGTGATGTCAGTGACGACATGATGGAGCTGGAGATTCATCTCGGTCAACGCCTTCTGCATGTGCTGAATGTGCGAGGCCGCATACTCAAGCAAACGCTCGCGCTGGCGTACGTAGGCACGCAATGCCGTGAACTGACCTTTTGGTCGAAAGCTGGCACGCAGCAGACCGTACGAGTGAAGCCTTTGCAGCCATTGGGCATCGCTGACGTCGGTCTTGCGTCCAGGTACGTGCTTGGCATCGCGCGCATTGACAAGGACCACGTCGAAGCCACGGGCATCGAGCAGTTCGTAGATCGGAATCCAATAGACGCTCGTCGATTCCATCGCGACCGTCTCGACACCGCAGTCTGCAAACCAATCCACCAGCCGATGCAGATCAGTCGTGAACGTTCCAAAGCTGCGCACCGGGTCTGGCGTGCGATCAGGCCTGACGGCGGCCATCAGCAAGGTCGCCCCGACATCAATGGCCGCCGCATTGGGATGCACCATCGACATGATGCGGTCACTCTTGGGTTTTGCTTTCTTCCGAGCCATCACCAATCCTCCTGGTCAACAAGGGCGGAAGGGCTGGACTGCGCCAATGATCAGATTCCTAAACGGGATCGCCGGATGGCGTCACCACTCTCAAGTGCGCAACAGTCCATGGACCAGGTTTTTTAGCGGGGACATGCCACCAAAATCATTACGGCCGCTCCCTTCCGGACGCAGTGTAGCACCCGTTTCTATCCCCACAGGGAGCGAGCAGCGCCAAGAGGAGTTTTTTTTAGAAGGGGCGCTCATCAAAGCGGGATTGCTGAGCGCAAAACGATGATCGACCGGGAGCACGATCTGCCGGTCACGCGGCAGGCCAAGGCGCTGAATCTAGCCCGCAGCACCGTGTACTATCTGCCGCGTCCGGTCTCGGTCGCCGATCTTGCCATCATGCGGCGGCTCGATGAGCTTCATCTGGAGTTCCCCTTCGCCGGTTCGCGGATGTTGCGCGCGATGCTGGCTATCGAAGGGAGCTGGCTGGGCCGCCGGCATGTCAAAACGCTGATGCGGCGGATGGGGATCGAAGCGATCTACCGCCGCCCGCGCACCACCAAGCCCGAACCGGGTCACAAGATCTTCCCGTATCTTCTTAGAGGTTTGGCGATCACCAAGCCCAACCAGGTCTGGGCGATGGACATCACCTACATTCCGATGGCGAAGGGCTTCGTCTATCTCGCCGCCGTGCTCGACTGGGCGACGCGGCGCGTGCTGGCGTGGCGGATCTCGATCACCATGGAAGCCGCGTTCTGCGTCGCCACGCTCGAAGATGCGCTCGCCGCGCACGGCAAGCCGGAGATCTTCAATACGGACCAGGGCAGCCAGTTCACTGGCGCGGCGTTCACCGGCGTGCTGGCCGCCAACGGCATCGCGATCAGCATGGACGGCAAGGGCGCTTGGCGGGACAACGTGTTCGTCGAACGGCTGTGGCGCAGCGTCAAATACGAGGAGGTCTATCTCAAGGCCTACGACAGCGTCAGCGAGGCCCGCGCCTCCATCGGCCGCTACCTCGACTTCTACAATCGCCGCCGCCCGCATTCGAGCCTTGACGGCATGACACCCGATCAAGCCTACTTCACTCCGCAGCCAATCCGCTTGGCCGCCTAACCCCGGCAGGCGCTCCACTCATCAAAGCGGAAAAACTGTCCAAATAACCGGGACCAGCTCTGGCACCGGCCTGCCACCTGACTTTGATCTTCATAAGGTGAAGGGCCTGGGCATGCGTATCGTCACCGCCTTTTGCCAAGCAAGTAAATGCGACGATTGACGTTCGATCCTATGCTCCAGGCACAGAGTTTATCCTCACAATTCCGCTAGTTGTTGTGCCGTGATTTCGACCTTCCTGGAGATGGAGAGATTTATGTGTCGCGAAGCATAAGATGTCCAGGCCTGACGAGCCCTTTTCCGCTGTTGGCCCCGAGCCGACCATCTGCCCGCGCTCGAGTCAGAGCAGGGTGATAGATGTGCTGAAGACGGCGAAAAAGTAAGTCGCACTTGAATGACTTCATCGGGAGGTCGGTCCTGCATCGCTGCACCTTTTTGCAGCCGATCAAGGCTCCATGGTGGCACCAGCATTTGCGCCAGTATGAATTCTCCTGCTCACTAATCCTGCGCTCCCACCCTCGCGATCTCGCTGAGAGGACACTTTACAAATCTCTTCCCCCGGCCCTTACGAAGTGTCCTTGTCCGCTATCACTTCAATCTTTTAATCTTTCATAACATCAATCGATCCCCAGAGGACCAATACGCCGATGATGAACACCCCGAACCGCCGAATCGCAGGCGTCGTCCGAGCCTGGACGTTGTGGCTTGCTTTGGCCGGGATGGCCGTGATTCCGTCTGCGGTCTCTGCAGCCGGCCCCAAGACCGTTGCTGTCCTGAGCGTTCGTCTAATTAACGATAACGCGGACCTTGTTCCGACGAGCAAGGAAGAAACGGCTCGGCTTCAAGTACTGGAAGAAACCTTAAAAACCAAGCTGGAAGCCAC
>JANLYB010000145.1:0-6744 GCA_031365425.1 Hyphomicrobiaceae bacterium | reverse complement strand
CGCGGTTACGACAGCGACTTCGAAATCTGCCGCCGGTTTCTCGATCAGAACCTCAAGCAGTCATAGCCGCCGTGGAAACTGTTGATACAACCCCGCCCCAGCCAGTGGTTCACGTCAGCTCCGCAACCCTGGTGCTTCTTGGCCGGTGCGGGCGACGTATTCGGTGTAGCCGCCGCCGTATTGGTGGATGCCGTCGGGGGTGAGTTCAAGGACGCGGTTGGAGAGTTCGGCGAGGAAGTGGCGGTCGTGGGAGACGAACAACATCGCGCCTTCGTAATTGGCAAGCGCGGTGATGAGCATTTCCTTGGTCATAAGGTCGAGGTGGTTGGTGGGCTCGTCAAGCACGAGGAAGTTTGGCGGATCGAACAGCATTTTGGCCATCACTAGGCGTGCTTTTTCGCCGCCGGAGAGGACGCGGCATTTCTTTTCGACGTCGTCGCCGGAGAAGCCGAAGCATCCAGCGAGCGCGCGCAGCGAGCCTTGCCCGGCTTGAGGGAACTGGTCCTCCAGAGACTGGAAGACGGTGCGCTCGCCTTCCAGCAGCTCCATGGCGTGCTGTGCGAAGTAGCCCATCTTGACGCTTGCGCCGATTTGGACGGTGCCGTCGTCGGGTTCGGTCGAGCCGGCGATCAGTTTGAGAAGTGTGGATTTGCCCGCGCCGTTGACGCCCATGATGCACCAGCGCTCCCTGCGGCGGACTTGGAAGTTCAGGCCTTCATAGATGCTACGGGAGCCGTAGCCTTTGTGCACGTTTTTGAGGGTTGCCACGTCTTCGCCCGAGCGCGGCGCGGTTGGGAAGTCGAAGACGATGGTCTGGCGGCGTTTGGGCGGCTCGACCCGTTCGATTTTTTCCAGGGTTTTGACGCGGCTTTGGACTTGGGCGGCGTGGGAGGCCCGGGCCTTGAAGCGTTCGATGAACTTCATTTCCTTGGCGAGCATGGCCTGCTGGCGCTCGAACTGGGCTTGCTGCTGCTTTTCGCTGAGCGCGCGCTGTTCGACGTAGAACTCGTAGCCGCCGCCGTAGGTGGTGAGCGTTCCGCCGTCGATTTCGATGATCTTGGTGACGATGCGGTCCATGAACTCGCGGTCGTGCGAGGTCATGAGAAGGGCGCCGTCGTAGCCGTTGAGGAATTGTTCGAGCCAGATGAGGCTTTCGAGGTCCAAGTGGTTGCTCGGTTCGTCGAGCAGCATCACGTCGGGGCGCATGAGCAGGATGCGCGCGAGGGCAACGCGCATTTTCCAGCCGCCCGACAGCGCGCCGACATCGCCGTCCATCATTTCCTGGGAGAAGCTCAAACCGGCGAGGACTTCGCGGGCGCGTCCGTCGAGGGCGTAACCGTCGAGTTCTTCGAAGCGGCCCTGGACTTCGCCGTAACGGGTGATGATGTCTTCCATCTCGTCCGCGCGCTCAGGATCGGCCATGGCGGCTTCGAGCTCGGCCAGTTCGGCGGCAACCGTGCTGACCGGGCCTGCGCCGTCCATGACTTCGGCGACGGCGCTGCGTCCGGCCATGTCGCCGACATCCTGGCTGAAGTAGCCGATGGTGACGCCGCGGTCGGTGTTGACCTGGCCTTCGTCGGGCTGCTCACGCCCGGTGATCAGGCGGAAGAGGGTTGTTTTGCCCGCGCCGTTGGGACCGACGAGGCCGATCTTTTCGCCTTTGTTCAGCGCGGCAGACGCCTCGATGAAGACGATCTGGTGGCCGTTTTGCTTGCTGATATTGTCGAGACGAATCATGTGAGCCTAGCGCCTTGGATCTTGCTTTGGCGCTCTTATAGCGGTCTGGGGAGCGTTCGCGTCCGCGTATTTTGCCGCTGGCTGGCAGGTGCTTTCAGCGGGCCCCATTCATCTCCCGGTTACCTTTACCGCTGGTTGGGGCCTGCGGGGGGCGGGTCGTGCCGTATGCTTTTCGCACGCAACACCGGGGGGCAGCGACATGGTTATTCGAACCAGGACAGCAGCGGCAACAGCACCAACTGTTAAGATAACATCGCAGAAACTGACGGCGGACACGGGTGCCAGTTCGACCGATCTCATCACGAACAATGGCGCGGTGATCCTGGCCGGGACCATGTCGGGACCGTCGGGCACGACGGTCAAGATCTTTGATGGTACGCGGCTGATCGGCACCGCCAAGCTCGATACCAAGGGCGGATGGTCCTTCTCGACGACGCTGCCAGCCGGGACGCATGCGTTGCATGCGGTGGCGACAAGTTCGTCGGGGGCCAGTGCTTCGACGGCGGCTCAGCCAACAATCGTTGTCGACAAGACGTTGCCCATGGTTGCGTTTCAATATGAGAGCCAGGTGGTGGGCTCGAACGTGGTCGATCTGTGGGGGACGGTCAGCGGATCGGCCGGGACGACGGTTGAGGTGTTCGCTAACGGGGTCGATATTGGAGCGGCGACGGTCACGGGGAATACGTGGCATCTGGCGACGCCGAGTCTGGTGCCAGGGAATTACAGTTTCAGTGCGGTTGCGACGACGATTGCGGGGAACAGTGCGACGTTCTCGGGCATTCCGTCGCTGACGGCCGGGCCGGTATCGGGGACGCTCGATCTGTCGAAGTACTCGAGGGTGTGGGATCAGGATTTCACGACGTCGGCGGCGATCGACACGAACATTTTCCCGATCGTATACGGTAATCCGGATCAGTTTTCGTTCGGGCCGAATGGGCTCACGTTGTCGTCGTACCGGTCGGAAGGCTTTGCCAACGTCGGGTTCCTGCAGGCAAATTGGAATCCGACGCTTTCGCAGGGGTATGGGCTCTATTCGGTGACGGCGTCGGTTCCTGCGGGGCAAGGGACTGGGATCGCTATTCTGCTGTGGCCTGCGAACAATGTTTGGCCGG
Source organism: Hyphomicrobiaceae bacterium (assembly GCA_031365425.1). Lineage (GTDB taxonomy): Bacteria > Pseudomonadota > Alphaproteobacteria > Rhizobiales > Hyphomicrobiaceae > JANXVY01. The sequence continues at coordinate 3,895 of JANLYB010000145.1, read as the reverse complement.
GGCCTGAGATCGATATTCTTGAAAACTGGAGCGATCCGACGAGCCAGACCGGGTATATGTCGGTGCACTTCAAGGGGCCGAATGACCAGGACATGGCGAATTCGATCAAGTTTTCGGTCGATCTTACCCAGCAGAATACGTTCGCGCTCGATTGGGAAGACGGCAGCCTGACATATTACGTCAACGGGGTTGAGCTGTTTCAGATCACCGGGTCTGAGGTGCCGAAGGATGCGGCGCACGGCGGGATCAATGCGGCGTTCGGGGCGCAGATTACCGACATTGGGTCGAACTTCGAGCCGACGGATACCGTGTCGCTGACGATTTACGACATGAGCTATTCGGTAGTGAATCCGGCGGGGAGTGTGCTCAAGACGGGTGCAGTCAGTGGCGGGTCGATCATGCCGGCGGTTCAACAAGTGCTCGACGTGATGGCGATGGATTCACCGGCGTCGTCGTTTCTGACGCCGTTACCTGTCAGGATGAGTTTCTCCGATGAGTTGTTCAGCAGCGCTTCGATCCCGGCTGGGCATACGCCGTGGTTCGGCGGCGGCGAGGCACCGTAAGGCTTGAGAAGGTGGTTTGTTGTGCCCGGCTTACCCCCGCCCCTAACCCCTCCCCGCGTCGATGCATAGCATCGCTCCGCGATGACGGGGAGGGGAGTTCCGGCGGCGGGTGTGGTATGTGTCCGGCGATGAAGCGACGGATACGGACCCGATGACGATTTTCAATGCGACGCCTGAAACAATCGAACGTGCGGCCCGGGTGATCCGGGACGGCGGTCTCGTCGCTATGCCGACGGAGACGGTTTACGGGCTCGCGGGGGACGCCACCAACGGGCGGGCGGTTGCGTCGATTTATGCGGCGAAGGGGCGGCCTTCGTTCAATCCGCTGATTGTGCATTTGGGGTCGGTCGAGGCGGCGCGGAGGGTCGTGGAGTTGACGGAGGCGGGCGAGCGGTTGGCGGCGGCGTTCTGGCCGGGGCCGCTGACGCTGGTGGCGCGTGCTCGGGCTCACAACGGGATTGCGTCGCTGGTGACGGCCGGGCTCGATACGGTAGCGGTGCGAGTGCCGGGGCATGCCGTGACGCGGGCGCTGCTGGGTGGGTGCGGGTGTCCGTTGGCGGCGCCGTCGGCCAATACGTCGGGGCGGATTTCGCCGACGACCGCTGAGCATGTGGCGGCGGATTTCGGTGACCGGCTCGGTTTCATTTTGGACGGCGGTGCGTGCGGGCACGGTTTAGAGTCGACCATTGTCGATGTGTCTGGCGAGGGGATTGCGTTGCTGCGGCCGGGGGCGATTGCGGCGGAGGCGATTGAGGATGTGGCGGGGGTGCGTCTGGCGCGGCGGGCGGTGGACGAGCATGCGCCGAGTGCGCCGGGGCAGTTGGCCAGCCATTATGCGCCGCGGGCAAGGGTGAGGATGGGGGCTGTAAGCGTGGAGCCGGGGGAGGCGTTGCTGGCGTTCGGGCGTGAGGTGCCGGAGACGGCGGGGCTTGTGTTCAATTTGAGTGCGGCGGGGGATCTGGTCGAAGCGGCGCAGAATCTGTTTGCGGCGCTGCATGTGCTGGATGCGAGCGGGGCTAAGACGATTGCGGTGATGCCAATCCCCGACGAAGGGTTGGGCGAGGCGATCAATGACCGGTTGGCTCGGGCGGCGGCACCGAGAGAGCCGCTTCGCGGGTAGGGCTATCGCCCTGCAAACCATTCGTCGATGCTGTGCATCGCTCACGCAATGACGGGTGCCCCCTCGAACTCCCCCTCTTTTGGGGACAAAGTAAGAGCAGGTCATTTCTGGCGGTTGGGCCAGTAGCGGCGGTCGATCTTGGACATGCAGCTCAGCCACTTTTTGTTGCATTTTGTGCAGGTGGGGGAGTCGCTGGGCGGGCGCTTGTGGCCGAGGCATGCGGGGATTTCGTTGTGGCAATCGATGCAGGCGCTGGTCCACTTCTGGCATGCGGCGGCTTTGTTGGGGGCGGTGTTGGTTTGTTCGCAGCGGGTGCCACAGTACTTGAAGCAATAGGAGGTCTTGCCGATGTGGCAGGCGTAGACTTCGGCGCTGGCAGTGTGGGGCGCCGCGAGGGTCGCGAGTGCGAAGATCAGGCAGGCGAGGAGGGGGCGCATAACGGGGCTCCTGAGGTGGCGTGCGTCAAGCATAGTGCTGTGCCAAGGCGGTGTGTGCTGAATTTTGTGGCCCACGGAGAGGGGAGAAGTAAGAGGCGGTCTTTCGTCGGGTTCGATTTGGAGTTGGGGGGTGGTAGTACAGGTGTAAGCGGCGCGGCCGGTTTGCGCCCAAGTCCCTCAGCTGCCCTGACGGGCATCCTCTCCCCTTCAGGGAGAGGAAAGAAAGAATGGAAAGTTACGACGATGCCGAACGTCAAGTTGCCGCTTAATCCGCCTTCCGCTCAGGTGATCGAGCGATTCGTTGCGATCGTGGGGCGGCAGTATGCGATTACCGATCCGGCGGATCAGGGGGCGTATCTCAAGGAGTGGCGTGATCTCTATACCGGCAAGACGCCGGTCGTTTTGCGGCCAGGATCGACGGCAGAGGTCGCGGCCATCATGAAGGTCGCGCATGAGGCAGGCGTCGCCGTTGTTCCGCAAGGCGGGAATACGGGGCTCGTCGGCGGGCAGATTCCGTTCGAGGCGGGGACCGAGGTGGTGCTGTCGCTCTCGCGGTTGACCAAGATCCGGCATGTGGATTCGACCGGCACATACATGGTCGCTGAGGCCGGGGTGACGCTGCTTGCCGCGCAGCAGGCGGCGGAGGCGGCGGGGCGGTTGTTTCCGTTGAGTTTGGCGTCCGAGGGGAGCTGTCAGATCGGCGGCGTGATGGCGTCGAATGCGGGCGGGGTTGGTGTGCTGGCGTATGGCAATGCGCGCAATCTGGCGCTCGGGCTTGAGGTCGTGCTGGCGGATGGGCGGGTGATCGAGGCATTGCGCGCGCTCAAAAAGGATAACACGGGATACGATTTGCGCGATCTGTTTATCGGGTCGGAGGGGACGCTTGGGATTATCACGGCGGTGTCGTTGAAGCTGTTCCCGCGGCCTGCCGAGAAGGCGACGGCGTTTGTGGCGTTGGAGGCTATCGAGGACGTTGGCGTGCTGTTTGCGCTGGCGGAAAAGGCGGCGGGGTCGAGCTTGACGGCGTTCGAGTTCTTGTCGGACCTCGGTTTGCAGATGGTGCTGGATTATACGGCGGGGGCGCGGTCGCCGTTTGGCGAGAAGCATCCTTGGTATGTGCTGATGGAAGTGTCGGGCGGACGGGCGGATGGGTCGTCGGCAGCGATGCTGGAGGGTTTGCTGGGCGAGGCGGTCGAGGCGGGCGTGGTGTCGGACGCGACGCTCGCGCAGTCGCTCGCGCAGTCGGCGGCGTTGTGGCGGATCCGGGAGAATTTGTCGGAGGCGCAGAAGCCATACGGTGGCAGTATCAAGCACGATATTTCGGTGCCGATTTCGCTCGTGCCGAAGTTCATCCGGGAGGCGGCACCGATTGTCGAGCGCGTGTGTCCGGGCGCACGGCCAGTGCCGTTCGGGCACTTCGGCGACGGCAACGTGCATTACAACGTGACCCAGCCGGAGGGCGCGGATCGCGCTGCTTATATCGCTGCTTGGCACACAATGTCGGACCCGGTGCATGAGCTGGTCGTGTCTATGGGCGGGTCGATTTCAGCCGAGCACGGGATCGGGCGGCTTAAGCGGGACGATCTGGCGGCGGTGAAGAGCGCGGTCGAGATGGATGTGATGCGGGCGATCAAGACGGCGCTGGATCCGAGGGGAGTGTTGAATCCGGGGAAGGTGGTTTAGGGGGACGGGGGTGTAGGGACCGGGACGACAATGCCGGGGTGATGGTCGTCCGCTTGGGCCCGAGCAGGCCGTTGCCGCCCGCGTCATTTGAC
>JANLYB010000144.1:0-8119 GCA_031365425.1 Hyphomicrobiaceae bacterium | reverse complement strand
CAGATCGCAGGGACACCCGTCACCAAAGTGCTGCTAATCGCGAAGGACACCGCCGCCAGCGCTAGCGTCGTAACGGTGAAGCGGATTTTGCCGTAACGAACATGCGACGACCAATACAGATCAAGCAACGCGCTCGCAGGGAGGAAGAACGCGAAAAGCGCGAGGATGCCGAAAGTCGGGAAGAAAATGAACAGGTGGCTGTAAAACGCGGCGATCGTGAACCACTGGTGGTCCTTGAATTCATAGTACAACACCGCTGTCGTTGCGATGAACGATAGGGCGAGCACCGTGAAAACGACGGCGACGACGCCTTGAGCATTTCGCGACATGAGATCCCCAACGCTGACTTCAACCTAGCTTGGATCAAACGGATTTTGACCGGGCAAGCAACGCCTATAATTTCCTGAGCGCGACCGAGGTGACATGATGTTGCGCGCTCTTCGTCAGAATGAGACTCGCGCGCTGCCGGGTCGGCAAGATATTTTCCTCGAGGTTCTTCTGGTTGATCGTACGCCAGATCTCCAGCGCCCGGTCGTGGGCCTCCTCAAGCGATAGGTTGACGTAGCGATGGAAATAGGCCCCCGGATCGCGGAAGGCAGTCGAACGCAGCCTCATGAAGCGGGTGACGTACCATTCTTCAAGGAGCTGCGGGTCGGCGTCGAGATAGATCGAGAAATCGAAGAAGTCCGATACGAACGGGATTGCCTCGCCGCCTTTGGGCAGACGCGCAGGTTGCAGAACATTGAGACCCTCGACGATCAGAATATCGGGGTTGTCGGTGTGAATGAATTGGCCCGGTAGAATGTCGTAGTGGAAGTGCGAATAGACAGGGGCCTGGGCGTTGCCGCGACCGGATTTGACGTTGGCCAGGAACTCCAGCAGCAGCGCGGTATCGAAGCTCTCCGGGAAGCCCTTGCGGTTCATGATCCCGCGACGCTCCAGTTCCTCGTTGGGATAGAGGAAGCCATCGGTGGTCATCAGGTCGACGCGGGGATGGTTGGGCCAGCGCGCCAACAGAGCACGCAGAACACGTGCCGTGGTGCTTTTACCGACGGCGACCGAGCCCGCGACGCCGATGATGAAAGGGACCTTGCCGTCGCTGTGGCCTAAGAATTTGGCGGATACGGCGTGGAGTTCCTGGGCGGCGGCGACGTAGAAATTGAGCAAGCGCGAGAGCGGCAGATAAATTTCCTCGACGTCCTCGACGCGCAGTTCCTCAATGACGCCGGACAGCTCGTCGAGTTCGTTAGGTTCGAGGGTCATGGGCGTGTCAGCGCGCAGTTTGGCCCAGTCGGTGCGCGAGAAAACGCGATAGGGAGAGTATTGCAGCGAGCGCATAGGACTGGATGCTCCCTCCAGAAGTTCGTCGGCATAAAGCAGCGGCCTGAATTCATTCATGATTTCGACCGAGCTGCCTTCTCCGCGACCCCGGATTTGGCTGTGCGTTGCTCGAGTTTGGCCAAGACGTCAGCAAAGACAATGTCCCGGCACTCAAGAAGGACGAGCAAATGATAAATCACGTCAGCGGCTTCCGCAGTCAGGTCCTCGTTCGATTGACTAACGCCGGCGATGACGGTTTCGATGGCTTCCTCGCCAAATTTTCGCGCGCAACGCTCTGCACCGGCGTCCAAGAGCTGGCGGGTATAGGATGCGTCGGCCGGCGCGCTGCGGCGGGCCCTTATGGTGGCGGCAAGGTTTGCGAGTACATCGTTCATCGTCGTGCCGGCGCTCCCAACGAACAGCTCGCTTCCAAGTGGCGGCAAGCCGCATCGGAAACGAACGTTACGTGCGCCAATCGTCATCGAATGGTCAAGAACTCTTCAGTTTTATGGCAAGTTGGGGTTACTCGCCGGTTCCGCCAGTCAGCCGCAGACGGATGTAGTCGAGCTGGTCGAAATTGCCGTACTTGACGATCATCGTGCCGCTTTCGCCCGATCCACGTTTGATTTCGACTTTCAGGCCGAGAACGTCGGTCAGGTCCTTCTCAAAGGCCTTTGTGTCAGGGTCTTTTTCCCGGACTTTGCGGGCGGTAGAGCCGGGTTCGCCGAACTGAGGCATCTGGACGAGGGCTTCCACCGCGCGGACATTCATGTCCTGATCGATGATGCGCTGCGCCAGGGCTTCGGCGTCGTCGCGGCCGATCAGCGCGCGGGCGTGGCCTGCCGTTAGCTTGCCGGTCTGGACCAGTTCGCGGACCTTCTCCGGTAGTTTGAGCAGGCGGAGCGTATTGGCGACATGACTGCGGCTTTTGCCGATAATTTCGGCGACGGCTTCCTGACTGTAGTTGAACCGTTCGATCAGGTCACGGTAGCCGCCTGCTTCTTCGATGGCGTTCAGGTCGGCGCGCTGGACGTTTTCGATAATAGCGAATTCAAGCACGTCTCGGTCGTCGAGGTCGCGGACGATGACGGGCACCGAGTGGAGGCCTGCACGTTGGGCGGCGCGCCAGCGCCGTTCACCGGCGACGATTTCATAGGCTGTGCCCGAGCCGGGCGTCGGATCGGGACGGGCAATGATGGGCTGGACGAGGCCTTTGGCGCGGATCGACTCGGCGAGTTCGGCCAGATCTTCTTCGCGGAAGTCCTTGCGGGGATTGAACTTGCCGCCTTTGAGCTGCTCAATTGGAATCAGCCGCTGTTCGCCTTCAGCCGGCAGCCGGGTTTGGCTCGCGACCGGCTGACCGCTCGATTGCATCGGCGGCGAAACCTCGCCGATAAGCGAAGCTAGGCCGCGCCCCAGACGACTGCGCTGCAACGGTTGATTCATATCGTTCGCCCCTTTTTCCCTTAACTGCTGCCGACACTAAGCTGCCTTCGATTGGCGCTCACGCTGGATGATTTCGGTGGCAAGCTTGATGTAGGCTTGGCTGCCAGAGCAATCGTAATCATACAGCAGGAGCGGCTTGCCGTGCGAGGGCGCTTCGGCGACGCGGGTATTGCGGGGGATCATCGTCTCGTAAACTTTGGAACCAAAGAAAGCGCGCACGTTGTCGGCAACTTCGCGCGACAGCGACGTGCGAGCGTCGTGCATGGTCAGCACGACGCCTTGGATTTCGAGCGCGGGGTTGAGCGTCGTTTTGATCTGGTCGACGGTCTCTTTGAGCTGCGAAATGCCTTCCAGGGCGAAGAATTCGCACTGAACCGGAACCAGCAGAGCATCGGCGGCCGTCATGGCGTTGAGGGTCATCAAAGTTAGCGAGGGAGGGCAGTCGATCAGGATATAGTTGAAGGCGTAGTCAGGGTTGGCTCGCCCTTGCGAGGCGAGCACGCGAACGGCGTCGCGGAGGCGGTAGAAGCGGTTGCTGTCATGGCCTAGCAGGGCATCGATACCGACGAGATCGTTGTTGGCCGGCACCAGATGCAGACCCGGAATCGCGGTGGGAAGCGACGCGTCCAACAGACTCATTCCGCTGGCTAAAACGTCGTAGCTCGTGCGCGATCGAGCATCCGGGCCGATGCCCAGACCGGTCGAGGCGTTGCCCTGAGCGTCGAGGTCTACGATCAGCACGCGCTCACCAACGGCTGCAAGCGCTGTCGCTAGATTGATCGTGGTGGTGGTTTTGCCGACGCCGCCCTTTTGGTTGGCCACTGCCAAGACGCGGGGCCCGGCCATTTGGCCCGGTGTTTTGCTGTTCAAGGCGGCTCTCCATGGCCAAAATCAATTTCAAGCTCGTGGCTGCAGGTTTCGTACAATCACCACACGGCCTTCGGGGTCAGTTAAACTCGGTACCAACTCAGATTCAAAAATCCATTCGCTTTCAGCGGCTTGCAGCTCCCGGTTCGCTTCGCGTCCTTTCAGAAACAGGCACACCGTCTGGGTTGAGCAAAAGGGGCGGGCGAGCGCCAAAAGCCGAGGCAGCGGGGCAAGCGCACGAGCAGAAATCACGCCCGCGCGACGTAAGCTAACCCGAGTCGCGGCTGCCTCGATCCGCAAGGGCAAGATATCCACAGGCACGGCCATTTCGCGGGCGGCTTCGCGTAAAAAGGCGGCCTTTCGGCTATCGCTTTCGACCAGGGTGACTTTGGTTTGGGCTTTTGGGGCCAGAAGAGTCGCTACAACTAATCCAGGAAAACCGGCCCCGGTCCCCAAATCGACCCAGGTTTTGAGTTCGGGGGGGGCCAAAGCCAGAATTTGGGCTGAATCGGCAAAATGGCGGCCCCAAATCTGATCCAAAGTGCTCGGGGCGACCAGATTTATGGTCTTTTGCCAGCGTTGCAGCAACGACTCATAGATTTTGAGCCGGTCGAGGGTTTCACGTGAAACTGAAAATGCCTTTTCGAAGTCGTTTGGGCCCCGAATTTCGTGTTTTGGTTGTGGTTGCGTAATCAACCCTGGCTCCGCGTGTTGCTTTTGGCGGCTTTTTTCAAGTTGCTGTTACTCTTTTTCAGACCAGCGCGCAGCAATAGCATGCCGGCGGGGGTCATGCCGTCCATTTTTGCCGCTTCGGCGAGCGTGGCGGGGCGTTGGCGTTCGAGTTTGGCTCGGACTTCGTTCGACAGGCTAACAATGGTTGCATATGCGAAGTCAGCCGGAATCCGGTCGCCCTCGTCGCGTTTCAGTGCGGCGATGTCTTCGGATTGGCGATTTACGTACGAGGCATAGCGGGCGTCGACTTCGACTTGGGCGGCGATGACGGGGTCTAAATCGGCCAACTGGGGCCAGAGCGCGGTCAGTTTTTCGAAGGTGACGGCGGGGAAGGCGAGCAGTTCGAACGCGGTACGGCGACGGCCATCGTGGTTAATAGCCATGCCATGTTTGGCGGCCTCCGTTGGCGTTAATGTCAACGAATTCAATATAATTGCGACGTTTTCCAGAGACTTCGCTTTATGTTCGAAAGCATCTCTTCGGGCATCTCCGACACAACCCAATTCACTTCCGATAGCGGTCAGCCGCTGATCTGCGTTGTCGGCGCGAAGCTTCAAGCGGAATTCGGCGCGGGAGGTGAACATGCGGTACGGCTCGCTCACGCCGCGCGTGACGAGGTCGTCGATCATCACGCCCAGGTAGCCGTCCGCGCGAGAGACGATGAATTCGCGTGCGCCGCCACCTGCTTTGAGGGCCGCGTTGATACCGGCGGCAGTGCCTTGTGCGGCGGCTTCCTCGTAACCTGTCGTGCCGTTAATCTGGCCCGCAAGGTATAGACCCGGCAGGCGTTTCACTTCCAGCGTCGGGTTCAGTTCGCGCGGGTCGACGTAGTCGTATTCAATCGCGTACCCTGGCCGCTTGATGACGACCTTTTCCAAGCCAGGCAGCGTTTCCAGGAACGCCTGCTGAACGGATGCCGGGAGCGAGGTCGAGACGCCGTTGGGATAGATGGTGTCGTCATCCAGGCCTTCCGGTTCCAGGAAGATCTGGTGCGAGGTGCGGTCGGCGAAGCGGACGATCTTGTCCTCAATAGAGGGACAATAGCGCGGACCTACCGACTGGATAACGCCCGCATACATGGGCGACTTATCCAGGTTCGCACGGATGATCGCGTGCGTTGCCTCGCTGGTATGGGTGATCGCACATGTGATCTGCGGCGTTGTTATCTCGCGCGTCATCATCGAGAACGGCACCGGCGGGTCATCGGCTGGCTGCTGTTCCAAGTCATCCCAACGGATCGACGATTTCGCCAGCCGCGCCGGTGTGCCGGTCTTAAGGCGGCCCAGCTGCAAGCCAAGCGCGCGGAGGCGTTCGGAGAGGCGGAGCGCGGGTGGTTCGCCATGGCGGCCGGCGGATTCCTGCTCGAGACCGCGATGGATCAGACCATTCAAGAATGTGCCGGTGGTGAGGATTACGGCGGCACATGGGAGGTGGCGCCCGTCGCCAGTGATGACGCCCGTCACACGGCCATCGGCAACGGTCAGATCCTCTACGCCGCCTTCGATGACGGTCAGGTTCGTCGTTGCCGCAATCGCTGCCTGCATGGCGCGCTTATAGAGTTTGCGGTCCACCTGCGCGCGCGGACCCTGGACGGCTGGACCTTTCGAGCGGTTGAGCAGCCGGAACTGGATCCCCGCCTGATCTGCGACCCTTCCAATCAAACCATCCAGAGCATCGACCTCGCGGACGAGATGTCCCTTGCCGAGACCACCAATGGCAGGATTGCACGACAGTTCGCCGATGGTATCCGCCCGGTGGGTGACGAGCGCGGTCTTCGCACCCATGCGCGCGCTTGCGGCGGCGGCCTCACAGCCCGCATGCCCGCCGCCGACGACGATGACGTCGAAGCTGGTGGTGTTGGCGGGTGTGGATGCGGACATGGCGGCTCAAATTCTCAAAGATGAGCCAGAGACATAGGGCAGATTGGGGTGGGCTGCAATTGAGGGTGGGATTTGTCGTGTCGCAGTTGCAAATCACCACTTTCCCCTCCCCGTCATCGCGTGAGCGATGCTCTGCGTCGACGTGGGGAGGGTTAGGGTGGGGGTTGGCGTGCTCATCGTTGGGTTCTGTGTGTCGGTTGCAGCCGGTTCGCTGAGCGATAAGGGCTATCGCCCTTAACCCATTCGAGGGGTGACCCCTCGAACTCCCCTCTTTTTGCACCTTAGTCCTCCCCCTACTCCATGGCCGGGCTTGACCCGGCCATTTAGGGGCCGCGCGAGAGGACCGTCCCTGGGCTATGACTCCTCGCGATTGTTTCACGTGAATCCAAGAGTCAAGACAGCTTGGAACATCATCCACTGTTTCACGTGAATCGTTTCAGGCAGTTCCGCCCAACACCCCCAACTCCATGGCCGGGCGTGACCCGGCCATCCAGGGGCCACACGGTTGGTCTGCGTTTGTTGCTCTGGATGGCCGCCTCGGAGGACGGCCATGGAGTGGGGAGGAATACTAATGGCGGCTGGCGACAAGGCCCACGACCGAGCGGACGATGGCGGCGACGATCAGGCCGATGAGCAGGAGGAGGATGGACTTGGGGCCGAGTTCGCCGAACAGGGTCGCATATGCTGTGTTGGCAGAGCCGGGCATCACGCGCTCGACCACCGTCGTCATGATGTCCAGCACCGAGCGGGCGCCGCGGACCAGCATGCCGAACAGGTTGAGACTGTAGATGTTGAGGCCCGAATACACGAGCATCGTCAGCACGAGTTCGAGGATCAGCAAAGCGAGGATCGAAACGAGGGAGAGGACCGCGCGGGCTGGCGTCGAGCGGGAGGTTGCTTGCGTCATTAGTGCGGTCTCCTGGGTGAACGGGGGAGTGTAGCACGGTCAACCCGCCATTTTCGCGTCAGGTGATCAATGTCGCGAAAGAACACATCCGGCGTATAGAGGAAATGGTGGACTCCCTTCATCATCACTTCCCAATACAGAACCTTGAGAAAATCTCGCCGAGGACGTGTTCGGCGTCGATGCGGCCAGTGAGGCGGGCGAGGGCGGTGGCTGCGAGGCGGAGGTCTTCGGCGCGGAGTTCCAGCGGGCTGCCGGGTTGGTCCAAGAAGGCGTCAAGCTGGCGGACGGCGACTTCTAATTCGCGGCGGTGGCGGACGCGGGTAATGGCGGGGTCGGAGGCGTTGCCGGCGACGTCGCGGGCGCGGCTGGCGATGTGCGTAATGAGCGCGTCGAGGCCGTCGCCGGTTCTGGCGGAGATGGCGAAATCGAAGGCCTCTTGTTTCACGTGAATCCGCTCCGTAGCGGCTTGGTGTTTCACGTGAATCCGTTTTTCCGGCGGGAGCAGGTCGGACTTGGTGAGGATAGTGAGGTTGGCCCCTGCCTCGCGACTTACCCCCACCGCTCGTCCCCCCACCGCTAACCCCTCCCCGCTAGGGGGAGGGGAAATGGAGAGCGCGCCGGTGGATGAAGGGGCGGGCGTGAGCCACAGGACCAAGTCTGCCTCGCGGGTGGCTTGGAGGGTGCGTCGGATGCCTTCCTGTTCAACGCTGGAGGATGTTTCGCGGATGCCTGCGGTGTCGGAGACGATGACCGCGTGACCCTCCAGGTCGAGGCGGACGTCGATCACGTCGCGGGTGGTTCCTGCCTCTTCGGACACGATAGCGGCGTCCCGGCGGGCGAGGGCGTTAAGCAGGCTGGATTTACCAGCATTGGGGGGCCCAGCAAGCACGACGCGGAAACCTTCGCGCAGGATCTCGCCGCGGTGGCCGTCGTCGAGGTGGGCTGAGAGGTCCGCGCGCAGGTGACG
>JANLYB010000080.1:0-16026 GCA_031365425.1 Hyphomicrobiaceae bacterium | reverse complement strand
GTCGCGCCCAATTACGCTGGCCGGATACATGGATGCTGCGCCGCTTCGCGGAATCGAGGCAAAAGATCACCTGTTTGCCGAAGGCGAAACCAAAACCCATGTCTATCAGGTGATTACCGGTGCTGTGTGCCTTTACAAGGTATTGCCCGATGGCCGCCGTCAGGTCATCGACTTCGCCTACGGCGGCGACATGATCGGCCTGGGTCTGGGTTCCGTCGAAGCCTGCAACGCCCAGGCAACTGTCGCCACCCGCGTGCGCTGCCTCCCCGTCTCCGCGCTCCGCACCATTTTGCGCAACGAACCTGCCGTCGCGGTTAAGATCTGCGAAGCCCTTACCCAGGAACTGACCGCCATCCGCGACCATCTGGTTTGCGTCGTTCAGCGCAGCGCCACCGAACGGCTCGTGACGTTCCTGCTCGCCCTGTCGCAACGCAACTGCGCCAAGGACCGCGATCCCAACACGATCGAATTGCCGATGACCCGAGCAGACATCGGCGACTTCTTGGGACTGACAATTGAAACCGTCAGCCGGACCTTCTCCAAGCTCAAAGCCTGCGGTGTCCTTGAGATTGATCAAGGAACGACGATCCGCCTGCGCGATATGGGAGAGTTAAGGGCATTAGCAGACGGTGCAGACCTAGCGTGAGGCCGGCCCGATGTACCCCAATAGAACTGTGCTTGACCAGCCAGATTGGCCAGTGAGGACAGCCCCAGACGAGAGTCGGAGCCAAGGTGAAGTGGAAGAGGGGCTAGTCAGACACCGGATATCGCTACTCGCCTTCGACGAGGCCGGCGTGCTGGTAAAGGCTGCCCAGGATTTGATTCTCAATGGCTTCACCGCAAGCCAGTTTTGCATGTTTGGGTCTTCGTCAGATCTTCTCGATATGGCTAACTTGCCCAAAGGCGGCGATGGTCTGGGCACTGCCCTCGCGGATCTGTGGACCGAACCGCTTTGCTGTCTGCAACTGGCGGGCTCCCAGTCAGTAGCCATGCGGTGTGGCAGCCGGGCGGCCAGCCTGTTTGAAGCCGTTGACCTCGCCGTCGAGCCCCGCATTTTGACGCCCGAATGGATCCGGCCTGACCTTCGCCGCTCCATCAGTTCATCGATCGAGCAGGGCCAGACGATTTTGCTCGTCGCGTCGAGTTCGGCAAAACAGCATGCTCTGGGTGCCCGTCTGTTGCTGCGCCACGGCAAGCACGATCTCCAAACCCACGAGTTTTCCGTCCGTCATGCGTCGTAACCAAAGGAGACCAGCAATGGTCCGTCTCTATACTGCCCTTGCCTGGATTGCCGTGATGGCCACCGCCGCTGCGGCGCAACCGGCCGGCGATGTCGAGCGAGGCCATGCCATCGCAGAGAAATTGTGCGCGCAATGCCATGCCATCAAAGCAGGCGAAACATCAACCCGGCTCGAAAGCCCAACGTTCGAAAAGATTTCCGCAACTCCGGGAATGACCGTGCTCGCGATCAAGGTTTGGCTGCAGACGCCTCACCCGACAATGCCAAATTTGATGCTTCCCGCAGACGACCGCGACGATGTTGCCGCCTATATCACCAGCCTCAAAAAATAGCGCGTAGAATGGGTTGAGTTTTTACGCAACCCAATAGCCTATTGTAGAATTCGCGATCCGGAAAATGGTGAAGCCAGAAAGAGATTGTTATCTTCCGTAAAGACTTCAGCCGCCTGCGAAAGCAGCCAAATCACCAAGACCGCCCACATCAATCGCACGGCGATTAGCCGGATCATATCTCATTCCCGCATCCTCCGCTTCTTCATCGCGCCATCGCGAATTTCGCAAACCGGCGGTTGACGATCCACTCTTGAGGGGCGCTGGCCACTTCCGGCCCGGCCGGCAACACCGCCTTCACGAAATCGATGCAGCCCCTGACCCGGCAATTTTCCACGGCGAGTCTAATTTCCTCCCCGGTCGAATCATCGCCCTCATATCCGACAAACACATGATGCCCAACGACCGTCATCGGCACCCTTGGATCGGAAAGTCCGATTGCCTTGACGACCCGCACGAACGCCTCCGCATCGTCGGAACGCGCAATGATATCGAATTCGCGATATTGGAGACGCTCGTCGCTAGCTTTGTAACGTTTGATGAAAGCCAAGCCATTCGCGCAGAAATCGCAACCCGATGCGCCGAAAAAATAAATCTGTGGCTCAAGATCGTTCGCCGCAGACGGCAGCAGCGATCCAAGAAAAATCGCAAGCGAAAGAATACCGATTTTGCCAAGCATAGTGCAGCCCTTTCATTCAAAAAAAGCCGTTCGATATATCTCTGCCGTATGGCCGATATCGATAGGCTAATGCGACAGCAAGACGGGCGTTGTCATGTGCCGCAGCACTGAGCGCGTAACGCCACCAAAGACCCATTCACGCAGCCGCGAGTGTCCATATCCGCCTAGAACCAGCAGATCCGCATTGTGCGCAGACCCTGCCGCCAGCAGCGTTTTGGCGATATCCCCTTCCCACGGCAGCGCGACTGCAATCGTGGCGTCGACGCCGTGCCGTGACAGCAAATCGCAAATGTCGACGCCCTGCTGATACCGCACTTCGTCATGCGGCACGTCTGCTCCGCCCGCGAACTCGTCGGGCCAACGCACAGTGATCAACGTCACCTTTGCAGCGCCCTGCAATAGCGGCAGACTATCGAAAACCGCGCGAGCCGCTTGCTGACTGCCATCCCACGCCACGACAATGCTCTGCGGCGGCGCCGCAGGGATATCCTTGTGCGGCAGCAACAGCACGGGCCGGGCGCTCAGAACCGCCAGTAACCCCAGACCATCCCGGTATCCCTCGTCATGTTCGCCGCAAAGCTCCTGGCGCGCCACGATGAGATCGGCCGCATTGCCAAGCTCCGCAACCGTCTCGATACACGCGCGAAAGCCCGGATCGACCAGCCTCCATTCGCTCCCAAACGTCTCCAGCCGCAGTGTCTTATCGAATGCCGCCTGTATGGCCGCAGCCGTCGTTGAGCGAAAGCGATCGCGGATGTCCTCCATCAGTGCCGTTGTTCCAACCTCCGAGGCAGGAACTTTGAAATATGACGGCAGCACGCAGGCCCCGATCACATGCGCGCCATGCGCACGCGCCAACGGCGCGGCATAGTCGAGCAAGCCGTTAACCTGCGCTTCGTTCTCGAAATAAACCAGGATCGTTTTGTATTGCATGAGAGCGCCCCTCAATCGAGATCGGCGACCGCCACCACGCGGAACGTCCGCATTTCGCCGTCCTGCTCTTTGATAGATACGTATTCGCCGGGCTTGAAGACATGCGTATCGAAGCGAAACCCGCTCTCGTCGTGGGCGTTCTTAGCCCCGCCGCGAATGTCATAGTGGAACGCCCAGATGCCGCCGGTGCCGCCTGGCTTATGGAGAATATGCCCGATCTGCTCGCCGTCATGGCCCCAGAACCGGCGCACGCGGCAATGGTCGCGGTCGGCCTTCCAGCCCTCGGTGGAGATGTGTCCCTTCGCGTCGAGTGGCGCGATCAGATCATAGCCGTGCTCGCGGCTGCCTGCTGGAAAATCAGGGTCACGCGCCAACTCCAGCCGTATCCGCTGCAATGGAACGGCCTTGCCTGGCTTGCCGTTAGGTTTCACGCTACCGCTCATCACAGCTCCTTAGGTCACCCTGACATATCTATAGTGTTATTAAGCCTGACAGCATTGCCGGCCGGCGGCGTTGATTGGCGTCAAGGCCGTCGTCACCTCCGCCCTGCAAGGGTGCCCGGACGCCAAATAGAAAAGCCAATTTTCCCATGACGATACGCAACCTTGACCTGCTCCTCGCCCCCCGCTCGATTGCCATGATCGGGGCGAGCAGCCGTCCCAAGGCGGTGGGGTCCATCGTGACGCGCAATCTGCTCGCGGGCGGCTTCAAGGGCGATATCTGGCTGGTCAATCCAGGCCACACCGAGGTGGCAGGCATTCATAGTTTCCCCAACGTTGCAGCGCTCCCGGACGTCCCTGACCTTGCCGTCATCTCAACCCCGCCCGATACGGTGCCGGGCATCATCGACGAGCTTGGACGCAAGGGCTGCCGTGCCGCGGTCGTCATCACTGCCGGACTGCGCGGCCCCCTCAAACAGGCCATGCTCGACGCCGCCAAGCCCTATCTCTTACGCATCCAAGGCCCGAACTGCCTCGGCCTCATGCTGCCCCCGCTCGGCATCAACGCCTCTTTTTCCCACGTCGCACCCGCCCCCGGAAAGCTCGCCTTCCTCTCTCAATCGGGCGCGCTCATCACCGGCATCGTCGACTGGGCCGTCAGCCGCAGCGTCGGCTTCTCCCATGTGATCTCCATGGGCGACATGGCCGACGTCGATGTCGGCGACCTGCTCGATTATCTGGCTGGCGACCGCCAAAGCCACGCCATTCTCATGTACCTCGAGTCAATCACCGCCGCCCCCAAGTTCATGTCGGCGGCCCGCCGCGCGGCTCGCTCCAAACCCGTCGTTGTCATCAAGTCGGGGCGCCACGCATCCGGTGCCTCTGCCGCCCTTTCCCACACCGGAGCCTTGGCCGGCGCCGACCAAGCCTATGAAGCCGCTTTCCGCCGGTCCGGCCTGCTCCGCGTGCAGGAAATGTCCGAATTGTTCAGCGCAGTCGAAGTTCTTGCCAAAAACCCGCGCCTTTCTGGCGAACGCCTCGCCATCATCACCAACGGTGGTGGCGCTGGCGTGCTTGCTGCCGACCGTCTCGGCGATTTCGGTAAGGGCACCGCAGCTCTCTCGCCCGCAACGATCGCCCGCCTCGACGCCGCCATGCCCGCCACCTGGTCCCACGCGAACCCTGTCGACATCATCGGCGACGCCGATGCCAATCGCTTTGAAATTGCCCTCGATGCTGTCCTCGACGACCCAGCCATCGACGCCGCTCTCGTCATCAATTGCCCGACTGCCCTCAATCCAAGCCTGGATGCGGCCCAAGCCGTCACGCGCGCAATCGATGCGCGCCGCACGGCGGGAACGCTCGAAAAGCCGGTTCTCACCAACTGGCTCGGCGTCGCAGCTGCAACCCCGTCACGCGACCATTTCGCAGCCCACGGCGTTCCGACCTTCGATACCCCCGCCGACGCCGTCGAAGCCTTCTGGTACCTCGTCCGCCATCGCCGCGCCCAGCTGGAACTGATGGCCACGCCCCCCTCTCTACCGGACGCCATTTTCAAAGACGCAGGCCTCGCTGCCCCTATCCTCATCGCAGCCCTCGCGAGCGGTCGCACCGTGCTGACAGAGGTCGAAGCCAAGGCCCTGCTGGGGGCCTACGACATTCCGGTCGCGCCAACTGAAATTGCAGTCTCGCCCGAACAAGCCGGGCAAATGGCCGCCGCAATCATTGCTGAGCATGGCGCGTGCGTCCTCAAGATCCTGTCCGTCGACATCTCGCACAAGTCAGACATCGGTGGGGTTCGCATCA
Organism: Hyphomicrobiaceae bacterium; assembly: GCA_031365425.1. Taxonomy (GTDB): domain Bacteria; phylum Pseudomonadota; class Alphaproteobacteria; order Rhizobiales; family Hyphomicrobiaceae; genus JANXVY01. The sequence goes on along the minus strand of JANLYB010000080.1, from coordinate 10,599 downwards.
ATCTGGAAACGCCGGCGCAGGTCCAGGAAGCAGCCGTCCAGATGCTCTCCCGCATCCACGAACGCATGCCCCAAGCCCGCATCGGCGGCTTCACGATCCAACCCATGATCCGCCGCCCCGCCGCCCACGAATTGCTCCTCGGCATCAGCGTCGATCCAACCTTCGGCCCGCTCGTCACCTTCGGCGCCGGCGGTACCGGCGTGGAAGTGATCCGCGACACGGCCCAGGCACTCCCGCCTTTGGACCTCAATCTCGCCCGCGATCTGATGGCGCAAACCCGCGTTTGGAAACTGCTCCAGGGCTACCGCGACCGCCCCCGCGCCAACATTGACGCTATCGCCTTGACGCTCGTCCGCCTGAGCTACCTCGCCGCCCGCCACCCCGAAATCCGCGAGATCGACATCAATCCTTTGCTCGCGGGCGAAAGCGGTGTCATTGCGCTGGACGCCCGCGTCCGCATCGCCAGCCAAGCAACCAACCCGCGCACGCCGCTAGCGATCCGTCCTTACCCGAGCGAATGGGAAGGCACCATCAAGCGCCCCGATCTTACGTCGGCCGGACTGGGTGAAATCCTTGTCCGCCCGATCCGCCCCGAAGACGAGGCGCTCTACGCGGCCTTCTTCGAAAAGATCGATAAGGACGATGTCCGCCTGCGCTTCTTCTCGCCCCATGTCGCGCTGTCCCACGCGTTCCTGGCCCGCCTGACGCAGATCGACTACGCCCGCGAGATGGCCTTTGTCGCGTTGTCGAAAGACACCAGCAAAGCGTCGAAAGACACCAGCAAAGTGTCGAAAGACACCAGCGAAGAATCTAAGGGATCAGGAGCGCTGCTTGGCGTCGTCCGGTTCATCGCCGATCCCGATTTTATCAAAGGCGAGTACGGCGTCCTGGTCCGCTCCGACCTCAAAGGTAAGGGGCTCGGTTGGGCGCTGATGAACCACATGATCGCCTACGCCCGCGCCTCGGGCCTGCAACAGATCTACGGCGAGGTTCTGGCACACAATACCACCATGCTCGCCATGTGCCGGGAACTTGGCTTTGTAATTTCGACCAGCGAGGACGATCCTTCCATCGTCAGAGCGACACTTAGCATCACCTGATGTTGACCCAGGTCAAGCCTGCTGATCCAGACAAGCATAGCATCTATGCAGGGGCGGTATGGCGAATGGAGATTAAGATGGAATGGCCTATTTCACGCCATGTCGAGCGGCAGGCGCGCCGCTTGAGCGACATGATCGAACGCACCGATGCCGACCCGTCGCGACTCGTCCGTCTTCGCCATGGCGACGCCTACGTCGAGGCCCGCACCAAATGTATCGAATGCCGCGATACGATGCGTTGCTTGAACTGGCTTGCCTTACCCAAGCGTACTGGCGAACGCCCCGACTTCTGCCCCAACGCCTCCCTCTTGGAGAGCGTCAAGCGAGTCTGCTAGTGGCCAACGCCAGGACGCACCAGCCTCGCGCACGCCCCTCTCCAATTCGAACGTGGACCTGCTAATAGGCTTCACATATTCGTGCGCCCCCTGCGTGGGCTGCGCCGGTATGATACGCTTTTGGACCCACGTTTCGATGGTTGCATGCCGCTTGTATTCTCCACCAAGGAGTGTTGAAATAACAAGCCGGACGACCCCTTGATTGCGGTCAATGTTTTGCCTTTTTACCAGACGCAAACTCTATATTGAAAATGAATTTTTTGCCCAAAAGGTGCGCTATGGAAACTTCGAAAACCAACGAACATCCCCACGTTCCTACAGCCCCGTTCGACGTTGAAACAATTCTTGAAATGTCGTCTCCGGCTACGGAAGTTGTGAAGACGTTCAATTCAAAACTCGTCGAAAACGTCGGTGCCTATCAGAAGGAATGGTTTGGCTTCTTCAGCCAGCGTTGGATAGAAAACATCACATTGCCGCTGAAGCTGGCCACTTGTCATTCCGTACCCGAAGTCCAGCAGGTCTACGCGGCCTACTGGACACGTGCCGCCGAGCAGTACGGCACCGAGTTTTCTCACATCGTCGAAGCGGCGCAGCACAAGCCCTTCACGCCGGAGCCGGCAGAGACGTCGACGGTCCGCCAATCCGCATTTGCACCAAACGCGTCGGTCCACTGACGCACGGGTTTTTCGATCCAAAATCCAGGATGAGGAGGTTAGCAATGGCAACACAGATGACACCCTCCAAGCCGGAGGGCCGTGCTCCCGCCAAGGCAACCGGACGGTCGTTGCGCCCGGTGGAAGATATTTTCGACGCCATGCGCAATGAGATCCAACGCGTGTTCGACCGTTGGGGTAACGGTGGTCTAAATTGGCCAGAACCGCTTGGCTTCGGCCGGTCGTGGAGCGGCGCATCGCCAAGCATGGATGTTTGCGAAACGGACAAAGCGTTCGTCGTCGAAGCCGAGCTTCCTGGCGTGGACGAAAAGGATATATCAATCACCTTGCAGGATGGCGTACTTCGCCTGCGCGGTGAAAAGAAACTGGAACGCGAAGAGAAAAAGGAAAACGTTCATCTGAGCGAACGCAGTTACGGCTCGTTCGAACGTATGCTTCGCCTTCCCGAAAGCGCCGATGAAGCCAAGGTCGAAGCAAAGTTCGATGCAGGCGTATTGACGATTTCAATCCAGAAGCGCGCCGAGGCCGTAAAACCGGAGCGCAAGATTGAAATCAAGAAGGGCTGAATGGATTGACTGACCTCTATTTGGAGACGTTCCGTTAATCAGGGCGATTGCGTAACGTCTCTGGATTTTACGTCCTGCAGCATCTTGATCTGGAAATTCCGATCCCCAGGTTTGTGAGATGATCTTCCAATTGGATCTATTCGTTAGTTCCGGCAATCCAGGGGCAGGCTTATGACTTATAAAACCATACTCGTTCATATCAATAACGAGCGCCGTTTGTCTGGGTTGCTTGAGGCCGCCACTGCAATGGCCATCGCCCATCGTGCTCATCTCATCGGGCTTTCGGTCATCCCGCCCGTTATCATTCCCCAAACGAGCGACATTGCCATCGCCGTTCCCTCCATGATCGAGGCCCACCGGGACGCTTACCGCATCGAAGAGGCGCGTATGCGCCAAGCCTTCGAGACGGCCACGCAACACACTAGCGCTCCTGGCCATTTCACCGCCGAGTGGCGCAGTTTGGACAGCTACCACTTAGCGTCCGCCATCCAGATGATCCTGCCCGTCGCCCGCGCGTCCGACCTCATCGTCGTCAGCCAGGCCGACAAGAACTGGGACGGAACCGTGATGCTGGACTTCCCGGATACGCTGGCAACCGACAGCGGCCGCCCCGTCCTCGTCGTCCCCAACAAGCCGCACAAACCCTTCGCCGCCAAACGTATCCTGGTGGCCTGGAATGGCCGCCGAGAGGCGACCCGCGCCGTGTTCGATGCGCTCCCGCTTTTGCAGAAGGCCGACGAAGTGAAGGTCCTCTGGCTCGATCCCCGCGACGACAGCCACACCACCGGCGACCTGCCTGCCGCTGACCTGTGCGCCACGCTCGCCCGCCACGGCGTCAAGTGCGACGAAGCCTCAACGCTTCTGCCGAAATCCTCGGTCGGCGAAACCCTTCTCACCGAAGCAACCAAGTTCGGCTGGGACATGCTGGTTATGGGCTGCTATGGCCACTCCCGCATCCGCGAGTTCATCCTGGGTGGCACCTCCCGCCACATCCTCACTCACATGACCGTCCCCGTCCTCATGTCGCACTGAGCGCCAGAGACCGCTCTAATTCCCCTCCCCCTTGCGGGGAGGGGTTAGGGGTGGGGGCGGTGCCCCGAAAGTGAACACGGTCGCGTAATGAGGCGAGCCCCTGGCCTAAATCTTGACCCTACTTCAGCGGCTCATCGTCCAGCGCCCGCCAGGACGCGCCTTCAAGGTCGTCGAACTGCCCGCTTCGCAGCGACCATAGGAAACCTGCAAGACCAACGGCACCAAGTCCGAGTGCGGCAGGTATGAGCCATGCGAGCGCTGTCATGCCATGTCCTTCAACGGTTTGTGCCCAAGCCAGATTGCATTCGCCGTCACGGTGATTGACGATACCGACATCGCAACCGCTGCAATCAGCGGCGTCACGACACCCATCATCGCGAGCGGCACGAAGATGACGTTATATCCGATTGCGATGGCAAAGTTAGCCATCGCCGCCCGGTGCGCAGCCTTGGCAACGGCAAGAATCTCAACCAGCGGTCCCAGCTTGGCGCCTTGGAAGATGACGTCGGACGCCGTCTGGCTGATGTCCGTCGCAGTCGACGGCGCAACGGAGGCATGACCCGCCGCAAGCGCCGGCGCATCATTGAGCCCGTCGCCAGCCATCAGCACATGACGGCCGGCCTTCTTCAAGTCATCGATCCGGGCAGCCTTGGCGCCGGGACGCAACTCGCCCTGCCAATCGGCAATCCCGCTCGCAGCCGCCGCAGCCGAAACGATTGTCTTGCGATCCCCCGACAACAGCTCGATTTTGTACGTTCGCGCGAGCTTCGCGATTGTGTCGCGCGCGTCGTCACGCAACGGATCGTCGAAGCGGAACGCAATCGGCGCATCCTGACCCGAACGCAGCCACAACGCAGGCCGCCCTTCATCCGCTTCGCTTACCCCGCAAAACGCCGCCGACCCGAGCTTCGTTTCGACGCCGCCGGCCATCGTGCGCAAGCCCGATCCGGCAATTTCCTCGACGCCCGGGATAGGCAGAGCCGTCACGCCCCGCCCAGCAGCCGCCCGCATAATGGCGCGCGAATACGGATGGCGGCTGTTGGCAGCCAACCCCGCAGCCTTGACCAGAGCCGCCGTATCGACCGTCGAACCAGCTTCCAATCGCGGTTCGCCCAGCGTCAGGGTTCCGGTCTTATCGAGAATGATCGTATCGACCTCGGCGAGCCGTTCCAGCCCGTCCGGCGCCTTGACGATGATCCCATGCTTGAACAGCCGCCCGATGGCTGCAACCTGCACGGCGGGAACCGCCAGTGCCAGCGCGCACGGACACGTAATGATCAGCACCGCAATCGCAGCCGTCAGCGCCTTTTCCCAGCCATAACCCAGATAGAGCCAAGCGAGGAACGTCGACAGCCCGAGGATATGCACCGCCGGCGCATAGAGTCGCGCCGCCCGGTCGGCGAGCCGCACGTAGCGCCCGCGAGCCTGCTCGGCAGTGTGCATGAGCCGCATGATTTCGGCCAGCAGCGTGTTCTCTTCGCACGCGGTCGCAACCGCTTCAATCGGCCCTGAAAGGTTGATCGTGCCCGCATACAATCCGTCGCCCGCCGTGACCCTGCGCGGATGGGTTTCGCCCGTGATGAGGCTTTCATCCATCTCCGCAATGCCGCGTGATAGCCGGGCGTCCACCGGCACCCGCTCGCCGGCCGCGATCAACAGCGCCATGCCGGGCCGCACTTCGCGCGTGGCAATCCGTTCGAAACTGCCGTCGGCGTTCACAATGGTCGTCGCCGGACTGACCAGCCCGAGCAGATTTTCCGCAGCACTCGTCGCCTCGCGGCGCATTCGCTGGTCCAGCGCCCGCCCGATCAACAGGAAGAACAGCAGCGACACGGCGGCGTCGAAATACACCTGCTCGCTGTGAACGGTCGTCTGATAGATGCTCATGCCCGTCGCTAAGATGACGCCCAGCGAAATCGGCACGTCCATATTGACCCGGCCGCTTTTCAGAGCTGTTAGTGCCGATGAAAAGAACGGCACCCCGGCGTATGCGACAGCGGGCACAGCAATAGCCGCCGACAGCCAGTGCATCAGCGTCTGCAGCGAGGCGTCCATCTCGCCTGACCGGCCCGCCCACACGGCAACCGACAACAGCATGATGTTGGCCGACGCAAAGCCTGCCACCGCCAAGCGCTTGACGAGGCCTGAATCGCGATCGGCAGGCTCGGTGCCTGCGCCTTCCGGCGGCAACTCCCGGGCGGGGTACCCAGCCACCCGCAACGTCTCGATCAGCGGCTCGGATGTGATCTTGGCCTGCGGTTGGACGACAACGCTGACGCGCCGCGCTGAAAGATTGGCCCGCGCCGAAACCACATCCGGCAGCGCCGCTAGCGCAGTTTCGACCTTGCGGATGCAGTTCCCGCAATTCATGTTCTCGACCATCAGCGTGATCACGCGACCATGCGCTGATGGTCCGCTTGCTTGATCAACTGCAATCGGGACGTCAATCTGGGCGGTCGTAGCGAGTCTTAGGGCGTCAGCCATAACCTTTTCCTCAAACGATAGAGCGGTTCACCGTCGCTGCCTGCTACCGGCGTGGCCGCAGCGGCAAAAACCCAACCCCCTGCCCCGAGCGCTGCCCCGTCGGCTTCGTATTGCCCCGGCTGCGTTTCGGCAAACGTCAGAGTCCTGTCGTCGACGTCCGTCGTTGGCCGGCCGATCGTCGCCGTCACTTTGAGCGCGGTTACGGGCTGATTGTCCTGGCCCTTGAAGATGAGCTTGGCATGACCTTCCTTCCCGACATCGACATCGACATTCCATTTGAGTTCGGCCTGCCGTTCGTCTGCTGCAATGCGCCTATTGTACGTGAGCCCCTTGCGATACGGCTCTTGCGACACGACGCCGGTATACGTCTTGACCGCTTCGGTCGCGAAGTAGATGTTCACGGCAAAGATGACGCCGAAAAACGCGATCAATGAAAGCAGCACGGCGCGTCCGGTTAACTCCCGCTTCGGCCTCGATGACTTGGAATCTTCGGGGGGCATGTTTATATCTTTCATGTTACCGCTCCGGCATCTGGAAGTTGATCACGCGCGTGCTTTCATCGCCGCTGGGGAGGTCTTTCAAAATCATTTTGAACGATGCTGACCGGCTGGCAATCTGGGCGACCGCTTCGCGCGGCACGTTGACCAGCACACGGACTTCGCGCACAGTGTCCGTTGGAACAATCACAGTTGCGCCCTTGCCGGCATCCGCCCCAATGACGCTGACCGTAGCGCCGTGCAATCCAGCCGTTGAGATCTGCATCTCGCGCGGCTCATACCGCTTGTTGAGCAGCTTGACGGTATATGCGTTGCGCACGCCGCCGTCCGACAACTGCACATACGGCGGATTGCGATCGTGCAGCGCGTTGATCTCCACCAGCGAGCGGTGCAACCACGCGGTCAGCAGGATGGCCGACACCAGCGCCAGGACGCCCGCATACAGTATGGTGCGCGGCCGGACGAATTGGAACGGCTCATGTTGCCCGCACGCCTTCGCCTCCTGCTTGGCCACAGTGTCGTAGGCGATCAACCCCTGCGGACGGCCCACCTTCGTCATGATGTCGTTGCACGCATCGATACACAGCGCGCATTGGATGCACTCAAGCTGCGACCCGTCTCGAATGTCGATGCCCGCAGGACACACGACCACGCAGGCGTTGCAGTCGATGCAGTCCCCGCGGCCTTCCCAGGTGTCGCCCTTCTTGTGCGGCCCGCGCGGCTCCCCCCGTTCGGTGCGGTAGCCAACGAGCAGCGTATGCCGGTCGGTCATCGCGCCCTGAATACGCGGCCATGGGCACATGTACGTGCAGACCTGCTCGCGCGAGAGCCCTCCGAGCACGTAGGTTGTCGCGGCGAAGATGCCAAGGAAGACGTACGCGTAATAGGGCGCTGTGCCGGATATGAGTTCGCGAGCAAGCGTGGGCGCATCGCGGAAATAGAACACCAGCGCGCCGCCCGTCGCCAAGCCGACGGCCATCCACGACAGATGCGTCATCGTCTTGCGGTAGATCTTGATTGGCACCCATTTCATCTTGTCGAGCTTAAGCCGCTCGTTGCGGTCGCCCTGCCAGAAGCGCTCAAGCGAAATCATCAAGTCGGTCCACACCGTCTGCGGACAGGCGTACCCGCACCACACGCGCCCGGCGACCGCCGTGAATAAGAACAGCGCGAGCGCCGAGACGATCAGCAGCCCGGTGATGAAATAGAATTCCTGCGGCCAGATTTCGAGAAAGAAGGCGAAGTAGCGATTATGCTCAAGGTCGATCAGCACCGCCTGATTGGGCAAATCCGGCCCGCGATTCCAGCGGACCCACGGCAACAGGTAATAGATGCCGAGCGTGACGATCATCACCGTCCACTTCAGCGAGCGGAACGTGCCGTGCGCTTCCTTCGGGTGGATCGCGATACGGCCGACGTACGACAAGCGGTTTGGCCGCGCGGCCTTGCTGTTGACGGGCTTGACGTCATAGCGCGCAATGCCGGGCGAGGACTGCTCGGATGACGGATAGATGAAATCGCCGGGCTTGAGTGCGGTCATGCGCTGAGGGGCCCTACTGCGAGTGATCGACCGGTTTCGATGCTAGCATTGATGATGTGGTCCACCAAGCCAGCAAGCGCGAAATCAGGCCTGGACGTGCCGCGCGTGCGTCGATCAGTAGGGGCGCGAGCCTGCCGGCGCCCTGATCGAGATCAATGTTTTGAGCGCCTGCGGCGTCCAGCGCTTTTGCGTCCGCCTCTGCCTGGGCTTGGGCACACGCAATCGCAAGACCTGTTCCACAGCAGCACATTTCGGAGGAGCCTTCTATGTGAACGAAAAAGGTCCCGGCCTTTACAAACCGGAACCTCGTCCGGCGGATGGTTACGGTTTGCCGCCACCCAAACTGTGCACGTAGACTGCGAGCGACTTGATCGTGGTCTTGTCGAGGCGGTCACCCCATGCAGGCATCACGCCGCCGCGGCCATTCTCGATCGTCTGCCGCAGCGACTTTGGGTCGTTGCCATAGAGCGAGATGGCGTCGGTGAGGTTCGGGGCTCCCATTTCCGGGTTCCCCTTACCGTCCGCGCCGTGACACGATGCACATTGCTCTCCGAAGATCGTCGCGCCTTTGGCCACCTTGGCGGCATCGCCACCGGGCTTGGCAAGGTTCGACACATACTCGACCGTGGCGTCGATCTCGTCCGGCTTTAGGATCTTATCGGCCCCAAACCGTGGCATCTGACTGACGCGCGTTTCCTTATGATCGGAACGGATCCCGTACAGCAAAGTCTTCTCGATGTCTTCGATTTTGCCGCCCCACAACCAGTCGTCGTCGTTGAGGTTGGGATAGCCGGCCCCACCCTGAGCCCCGCGTCCGTGACATGGCGCGCAGTTGGTCTGGAACGAAGCCGAACCGGCAGCCGTTGCAAAGCGCAGCAGTTCCGGGTTCTTGGCAACCTCGGCCAGCGGCGTGGCATCCAGCTGTTTGCGGAACGTGTCTTGAGCAGCACGCGCCGACGACAGGGCCGCCTCCACCGATGCGCGCTCACTGTAGTTCAGGGAGCCCTTGAGGTAGCCGTTCGCTGTCGGCCAGGACGGGTAGAAATACCAGAACCCGAAGGCCCAGACGATGCACGCGTAGAACGTCCACAGCCACCAGCGCGGCAGCGGGTTGTTCAACTCGCGGATATCGTCGTCCCAGACGTGCGTGGTCGTCTCGACGCCGGAGATTTCATCGATATGCTTCTTACTCATGGCTTGCCCCCGCCGTTCGAGTTACCTTTGAGATCCAGCGCCTGTTCCTGCAACTCGTCGAACACCTTCCCATTGCTGGGCCAGAGTGCGTAGGCGACGATGGCGATGAACATGACGAAGAACATCAGCAGCGAAGTGACCTGGCTGAAAGCAGCAACAGTTTCGTAGGTCATGGTGCTCTCCTCTAGCGCAGGTTCGGACCGCTGGCGTCGAAGGTCGTGAAGTCGACCATCTGACCAAGGATCTGCAGGTAAGCGATCAAGGCGTCCATTTCGCTCGGCTCGGTTCCGGGCTTTCCGTCGAACTTGCCGACCTTTGCCTTGGGATACCGTTTAAGCAACTCACGAGCCGCTTTGCTGTCGGGATCGATTTGCGCGGCCACGTCGGCATTGACGTTGGCCACCATGTCGTCGGTATAGGGAACGCCGACGATGCGAAGCGTCTTCGTGCGAGCAACGAGGTCGCTCGTATCAAGCTTGTTTTGTGCAAGCCAGGGATACCCTGGCATGATGCTTTCGGGCACGACGGCGCGAGGGTTGATCAGGTGGTCGGCTTGCCATTGGTCGGAGTACTTGCCGCCGACGCGGGCAAGGTCAGGCCCCGTCCGCTTCGAACCCCACTGGAATGGATGGTCGTACATGCTTTCCGCGGCGAGGCTGTAGTGGCCATAGCGCTCGACTTCGTCGCGCAGCGTGCGGATCATCTGCGAGTGGCAGTTATAGCAGCCCTCGCGCACGTAGACATCGCGTCCGGCCTGTTCGAGGGGTGTGTAGGGCCGCATGCCCTTCACTCTTTCGATTGTGCTGTCGACCCAGAAGAGAGGAGCGATTTGCACCAACCCCCCGATCGACACCACGATGAGGATGCCGACCAGCAAGATGAGGGAGTTCTTTTCAAAGATATCGTGGTTCATGATCATCGTCTCTCAATGCGCTGGAGCAAGACGGAGTTCGGGAGCAGCGGCAACCCGCGGCTGATCGGCAAGGTCGGTGATTGCGTCCCCACGGATGGTGCGCCAGACGTTGTAGGCCATGATCAAACCGCCGATCACGAACAGCAAGCCGCCAACGGCACGGATCACGTAATAGGGTTTCATCGCTTCCACAGTTTCGATGAACGAGTACTGGAGGAAGCCAAGCTTGTCGTACGCGCGCCACATCAGGCCCTGCGTGATGCC
>JANLYB010000059.1:0-2685 GCA_031365425.1 Hyphomicrobiaceae bacterium | reverse complement strand
CCGCTGGGAAGCGCAGCTTCCCAGACCCATCAGTTTTTGGGACTTAGGAAAAGCTGTGGCATGTAGGTTGGGTTGAGCCCTCGTGCGAAACCCAACGCTTGATCCATGGAATGTTGTCGGGTTTCGTCAGAACTCAACCCGACCTACGGGTCCGCTCGTTGTTTTCTTAAGGAAACGCCCTTGTCCGACATTATCAAGCTCGAGCGCGATGCAAGCGGGCATCTGACACCCGTTGAAGCGCTGTCGGGGTTGACGGTGGGGCGGATTGCGCATGTCTGTCATGATCGCACGATCGATGTGGCGCTCGGCGAGCTGGCGGTGCCGGGGCTGGACCGGGAGCGGCTGGAGCCAGTGTTGACCTATTGCGCGGAGTTGCGCTGCGAAGCGGATAACGCGACGTGCCCGCAGTGCAAGCGGCGGACGGAAGTGGACGGCATCGACAGCCTCGACACGTTCATTGCGCGCCACAAGGAAATCGTGGTCGGCGATGGGGCCGTGCGGTTGATGGGGCAGGGGACGGCTGTGGCTTCGACGCCAGGGCTCGAGGCGCTCGCCAAGACTTGGTCGGGCGAGAATTACTGGTTCTGGGCGCGGCGGGTGTTGCGAAAGCTGCGGTATGGCATCCGGCGGGCGCACATCCAGGGGGCGGCGTTTGCGGGCGAGGGCGAGACGCCGGCGATCCTGCTCATGGAGCCGCAACTGCCCGACAACATCGGCATGGTCGCGAGAGCCTGCGCGAACTTCGGGATGGACGATCTGCGGCTCATTGCGCCGCGGGACGGGTGGCCGAACGAGAAGGCGCGGATTGCGGCGTCCGGCGCGAACTATGTAATCGACGATGCTGTCGCCTACGACACACTACCGGCGGCGGTGGCCGATCTGACGTGGGTGTGCGCGACGACGGCGCGGCAGCGGGACATGCGCAAGCCGGTGCTGACACCCGAGCAGGCGATTGCCGAGATGCGGCGGCGGATTGCGAATGGCGAGCGTTGCGGCATCCTGTTTGGGCGCGAACGCAACGGGCTTGAGACGCACGAAATAGCGATGGCCGATGCCTTGGTGATGATTCCGGTCAACAGCCGGTTCGCGTCGCTCAATCTTGCTCAAGCGGTGCTCATCGCGGGGTATGAATGGATGAGGACAAGTCCTGCCGCGACACTTGGCCGTGTGACAACCTTCGAACGGCCAGTCGAGAGCGGTTTGAACATGGGTCACGACCGGCGCGCAACCAAGGAAGAGGTGGCTGGGCTTACGTCGCACATGGCGCAAGAGCTTGAGAAGCTTGGGTTCTTCAACCCCGACGAGAAGGTGCCGAAAGTCATGGGGACCGTCGAGACGATGATCGCGCGGGCGGAGCCGACCGAGCAGGAGGTGCGCACTTTCCGTGGTATTGTTGCCACGCTTGCGAAGGGCAAGGGGGCTGCCCGAAAATCGTCCACATGACGCGCCATGATCTGGACATGTTTTAGTCAGAGCCAGACGCTGCCGATGAGCGCGGGTGAATAATTCGCCAAGCGACGCTCAGGACCGGGGACGGCCAACATGACCAACATGGCGGCAAGGCCCGGTTTCAATCACGGAAAACGAGTAGACGCTCGGGCCGTTCAGCTCGAAACGAGACCAACGTGCTGGACACCGTGAAGGCAACAGAATTCCAATACACAAGGGGCTTTTGGGAGATGCGAATGACTTGGGTTTTCCGGCAGACTGCGACAGCACGGGCGAGCTTGATCGCAGCACTGACGCTGGGGCTGGCAATCGGCTCGACCGGCATGGCGCGCGCGGCTGAAGAACTGAGCGAAAAGTCGATCCAGTCGTTCATGGATTACGCCTGGTCGCTGGTGCCGCAGCAGTTCACCAAGCCCGACGGCAAGACCATCACCGTCGACAAGAAGAAAAAAGAAGAGGTGATGGTGCCGCTGGACATTGCGCGCGAAGTTGTGCGCGTTGGACGCCTTTCGGCTCATGCGCAAATCTGCGAGCTGCTCGACGACCAGATCCTGAACTACAATTCGCTGATGCGCCGTGAAATCGAGAAGAAAAAGTGGACCGATCAGCAGTTGCTCTACATCAGCCAGTTGCACCTCACGACGGTGATGCTGCTGACCGGCAAGATCAAGCTCGTTGAAAACCAGGGCGACAAGCAGGTCGTCGTGGAAGAAGGCAAGGATGTTTACCAGACCTGCACGCCCGAGCAGAAGGCCAAGGTTAAGGACGTCATCACGGCGTACGTGAAGGCCGGTCCTGTTCTGGCAACGGCTCCCGCACCGGCGCCGGCCGCGCCTCCTGCTGCGGCTGCGGCGACCAAGCCTGCGCCGGCGGCTGCCCCTGCTCCAGCCCCGGTGAAGCCTGCCGCGGAAAAGAAATAATTGACTGCGCCGGCTTGTTTGCGTAGTGAACTCATCTGGAGGCGGGCCGGTCAGCGGTCCGCTTTCGCTTTTTGCGCACCTGTGAACCTTATTGGCCATGTGCTGTCTGGTTCTGTCGGCTTCCTAGCGGAGGCAGAGGAGGGGGCGCTCCACGTGCCGTACCATTGGGGTGCGGGCGTTTCTATTGGAGTGCTATAAACGATGACGAAACGTATTCAGGCCAAGCACAAGATCGACCGCCGCCTTGGCGAGAACATCTGGGGCCGCCCCAAGAGCCCGCTCAACAACCGCGAATCCCGCCCCGGCCAGCACGGCG
>JANLYB010000031.1:0-2322 GCA_031365425.1 Hyphomicrobiaceae bacterium | reverse complement strand
CCCTTGCCCTTTTCGCCCTTGTTGGCTTGACCTTCTCCCTTTTCGCCGCCGGGTTTCCCCTTACCAGCCCCCTTTTGGCCGCGCTGCTGATTGCCGTCACGGCCCTTGTCGCCCTGGCGCTTCATTTCATTGAACGTGTCGTCCATCAGCTTTTGCTGCTGGCCGATCATGTTGCCCAGTTCGTCCATCTTCTTCTGCATCTGGCGATTGGCTTCGCGATCGCCCTTCTCGCCCTTCTGTGCCTGCAGACGGTCCATCAGATCTCGCATTTCCGACAGCATCTGCTGGGCTTGTTCGCGCGAACCGTTCTTGGCGGCCTGCTCCATCTTGCGCATCATTTGCTCAAGATCGTTCTGGCCGAGTTGCTTTTGGTCCTCGTCGTCCTTGTCGGCCTGCTGGTCCTGCTGGCCCTCGTTCTGCTTGGCGAGTTGCTCGATATAATCGTTCATCGCCTGACGCAGCTCTTTCATGAGCTTTTCGATTTCCTCTTCCGAAGCACCGTCATCGATGGCTTTGGAAAGCTTGTCCTGGGCGTCCTTCAAGCGGCGCTCGGCGTCGGACAGATTGCCGTCCTCGATACGAAGGGCGATGTGCCAGAGCTGATCGACGACGCTGCGCATACCCGCGCGGGTCTTGTCGCGCTGCAAGCGCGTGGTCACGGTGCGCATACCGAGGTAGGCATGGGGTTCGATGAAGCCTTCGGGCGCGATCATGAGGTAGGACAGTGCACGGACGACTTCGCTGCGATAGCGGCTGTCGTCCACCAGCTTGCGGCGCTGTTCGACGAGGGCGCGAGCGAGCGGTTTGATGAACCGGCGCTGAGGTAGTTCGAGTTCGCGCGGTTCGGACTTCCCGATCTGGCCAGCGGCGTCCTTGGCTTCGAGCGTCATGCGGACGCGCAAGCCGGCCCAGGGATGAGCGCCGAGTTCGAGATAGGTCAGCGCTTCGCCTGGTTTGCCAGCGGCACCCGCTCCCGCTTGGGGCAAACGCAGGGCATAGCGAGGAGGACGCTCTAACGGGAAGCGAGGACCTTTAAGGACATTGATGCGGGCCCAGGCAGTCTTCTCGTCGCCCTCAGCTTTGGGGAGGCGGGCGAATTTGGCTTCGGCGGAGACGACGCCATAGTCGTCCTCGACTTTGTAGTTGAGCTTCATCGAACCGCGCTGGTTGGGCTCGGGTTCCTTGATGAGGGCGATCTTGGGCGGCAGGTCAGGAATGACCGTGAAGACCCACGGCTTGGACTGGCCGGGGACGGTCAAGGTGCCGGAGCGCTTGAGTTCGGTGCGCAGTTCGGCGACGCCTTCGACGCTAGCCACCGGTAGGCTGGTGAAGGTTTCCGGCTTGGGTGCTGCGTCTTTGGTGAGGGCGTCAGGCTTAAATTGAACGGCCAGCTGCCCGCCGCCGGAGCCGGTGGCGCGGATGGTGAGCACGCTGCGTTCGGGTACTTCGAACGGGCGGCCGTCGTCGCGGGCGAGCGACACGCCGGGGCGCTGGCCGTCGGCGAGCATGATGGGCGGCTTGGACGTGTACGGCGGCGGCGTCACCCAGGCATCGAGTCTGGCATCGCTGGCAAGGCCGCGAGCGCCGAGCCGGAATGCCGAGGCGACGTGATCGTAAGCGGTGTCGCCGAGGAGGCCAGCAAACATCAGCAGCGATAGGCCGCCGAGGGCGCGCAGCGCCAAGGGATCGTAACGGTGCGTGCCGGGCGCTGGCGGACCGGCGCGGAGTTTAGCAAGCAGGGCCGACAGGCGGGCACGGTGGGCTTGCCAGATGACCCTTGTGGTGGGATCGGCGGATTGCGCTGTCAGCGTATCTTCGTACGACGTCGCAGGCCGGTGCGGAACGCCTGAGTTGCGCTCGATGCGGCGGATGGCGGCTTCGCGGGTGGGGCGTTTGATCCATGCGGCAAAGCCCAACGCGCCGAGTGTTGCGAAAGCAAATGCGGTCAAGAGCGCCAAGTGGGCGGTTTGGCCCAGCATCGGCCAGAGCCCGGCGAAACCTACCAGGAAGAATAGCCCGACGATGGCAAACAGGGCCCAGAGCCGCAGCCAGATCTGCTCGAACACGATGGAACGGTTGCTCGCGCGCACTTTGCGCTCGAAGGCATGATCCAGGGCAGTGGGGAGCGTGGCCGGCTGATCCATTCGGGCAAGCTAGCACGGGGTATCGGCGTCGAGCACATGAAAAACCAGCAACATTTGCAGCCGGTGCTGCAACGGGACGGCTTTGCAGGAAAATACCGGAGCATGCGTCTCGGGCGCTGCCCGACGGTGTTTACAGGAAAAATGCAAGTACCGCGCAATAGCCGAATCTGCCGGGTGA
>JANLYB010000355.1:0-7861 GCA_031365425.1 Hyphomicrobiaceae bacterium | reverse complement strand
AGCCGGATTACCCGGACGACGAGCCAGGTGGCATAAAGCTGTAGGCCAGCGGACTCATGTGTGAACGAGGCTAGCGGGTCGACGAGCCACGGCAAGCTATGTCTTCTTGTTGGGGAAGAGGAGACGAAGTTCAGAGTCAAGAGTCTTTCAGAACCGGGTCAAACTGGTCGGTTGGCCAGCGTGGATGGCACGGCAGCGACGCCCCAATAAGCCGACGATCTGGACGAATTTGGCTTCTTCGCCGGCTTCTCCCCTGACCGCGATGGTCTTTGCCAGAGGCCCCAGAGTCGGAGTCGGGCCAGGACCAGGCGTCGGAGATGACGACGGAAGGCCCGGCCGCGCGTCCGGCCCGCCGGCAAAAGCGGACGGTGACTATGCGAGATCGGATCGAGTGGCGGCGGCCAAGTTGGCAATTGCTCCGCTTGAACGCCGCTCGTGTGCCCTTCGACGCGAGCGGTCTTCTTGCCGGTCGCCGCGTCCCCCACTCGCGCCGTGTTTTTCAAGGACCGCCTCAGTACGTTCGTCTATCTCTGCCCCGGCGCGAGGTTGGGCTGGCCGTTGGGCAAAAGACGGCCTTTGGCCTTCGCCGCCTCGGCATCGCGCAGGATCGCCTGACGCACCTGCGCGAGCGTCACGCCGCCGGAAAAGGCAAAGCCGCCTTCGGCGGGTCCGTCGAGCGTTGTGCCAAACTGCATGATCGCAACCAGACGGCCGTCGGTGGCGTCAAACACGGGTGAGCCACTGGAGCCGATTGTGGTGCTGTCGGTAAAGATGATCTTGTCGTCGGTGAAGTACGTGTCGTCCTGCCCCTTGGCGCGGCCGAGGGCGTTGGCGAGCGAGAGCGTCAATAGGGGTTGTGCGGTTTCCGGATCGACTTTTGTGCCGGCTGCTGCGTCGACTGACGCACCGAGGATGATCAACGGAACGAAGCCTGGCACGACTGATTTTTCAACAAGTTGGTTGTTGTGTATGAACTTGACCTGAGCCCACGTAGTGAAATCGCGATCCGAAATCGCGTCAACGGGGCGAGCTCCTGGCGGCAGGGGACCGGCAATGCGGAAGACAGCGGTGTCGATCCCTTGGGATTGCGACGTGTCGTTGTCGGTGCGCGCCCAGACGAGACTGCCGAGCTCAACCATGTGGCTGTTGCTAATCGCAGGGAAGTAAAAGCGAATCGCCTTCCGGCTAGCGAGTTGAGCGCTCGTATGCCCAGCCGCCACGAGAAACAACTCATCGCCCCACGGCTCGTACAGGGTGCGGCCTTTGACGATGAACCCGGTGGCGGAGAAAAGCCACTTATCGTGATAGCTGTATTCGATAAAGGAAATTGAGCTCGCGTTCGTCGTGGCGAGTTTGTACCACTGCTCCGGAATCGTGTAAGCGCTCTTGCCGAAGGGTGCGACGCGCAGCCTCATTTCTGCGCTGAGCCGCTGGTTTGCTGCCGCAAGATGCTGTTTTTCCAGCTCTACCTCGACTTTGCTGAAATATGCATAGGACCCGAAGGCTGCGCCCCCCAGTGCCACCAGCATTGCCAGGGCGGCTGAGGTCCAAGCAAGTCGGGATGCGCGCTTCTGCTGGGCGTCACGCTCTGCCCGGTCCACCTCGGCCTGACGTACCATCCGCTCGCGCTCTTCGAGCTGGCGCTGGCGCTCGTTGTGCTGAGCGGCTTCATAGGTTTCGCTCGCTTTGATGTAATCGAGCTGCAGCGCCGTCGGCTCCGGCGCATCTTTTGGCCGGCGCGCGGCCCACGCCTTGGCGGTGCTGATGTCGGCGCCCGACAGCATCCGGTTGGGCGTACGATTGCCCTTCTCCCATTCGGTTGCGCGCTCAAGCAGGCGCGTGTGCTCGCGCAGCCAATCGAGATCGGACTTGAGCGCGACGTTGAGCTTGACCAGCCCGTCGCCGAAGCCGGAGCCTGGCACGCTCTTTTCGGCGTAGAAGTGGATGAAGTTGAGCTGTTGGAGCCGTTCGGGCGGCTTGGCGGCTCCCAGCGGTGTGATAATCACGGGCAGTATCCGCTTGGCAAGCCGCGAGGCCTCATCGACCTCCCACGCGCAAATCGGCGAGGTGGCCGACTCCGGCGACATTACGAACACGACCGTATCGGATTCGAGCACCATCTGCCCGAGGCGCGCCTGCCAGAGCTCGCCGCCGGAGATGCCCTCGCGATCGAAGATCGTGCGGTAACCGAGCATCTCGAGGGCTTTGGCCAGCTGGTCCGCGAAATCGAGCGCGTCGCGCCGCGAGTAGGAAATGAATACGCGCAGGCGGTCTGCTTTCGTCGCGTCGATGGGCATGAACGCTCACCAGAATTGCGCAAGTAAGGAAAGGTCTATTTACATATGATCCGGAGCTAACCACGGTCGCTGATGATCGGCAAGCAGACACATCCAACAAGCGAGGCCCGACGGCAGCTCGGGGTTATCTGCTCCCGTTCACGCTGCGCTTCCGCTTTTCCGCAGCACCTTAAATAGCGGGAAGTTCATGCGGTTTTGACCTGAATGCAAGCCCGACATCTAGGAGCGGACGGTGCTGCTTCCGTGCGGAACGGAGGGCGGGCCATAGGCGATCATGTCACGGAGATAACGGCGTGACGCGAGTGACGTCTCTGTCGACTGGGCGGCCTAGCTCCCTGCCGCTCATCGTCCTGACGACCATATCAAACAGCGGACGACGAAATTGAGAGAAATGCGTCGTCGAAGCTCCCTCAACTCGCCGCAAACGCAGGACGACCCACTACGTCGTCATTCTCTTGGAGTGGCCGTTCTGGATGCATGGCGAATGCTGTCAACGCCCCTAGTCCGAGCAAACCCATCGACATGATGAATGGCAGATACCAATTTCCGGTCATGTCAATCACATAGCCAGCAACAAGCGGCGAGACAATCGCGGCAAACGCCGATCCCATGTTCATCAAACCAGATGCCGTGCCGGAATACTTGGGAGCAATATCCATTGGGATCGACCACATCGGACCGATCGTGATTTCGGCAAAGAAGAAGCCAAGCGAAAGACAGATGGCGACTGTCGTGATGTCGTGGAAATATAGGATGGGGAACAGCGAGATTAGCGCTCCCACGAACCCGGTGACCGTTACGCTCAAGCGCGCGAAGCGGACGTTGCCGGTCCTATGCAGAATCCGATCGGAGATCACGCCGCCCAGCGTATCGCCGACGACGCCCGCGAAAAAGACGCCCGACGCGAAAATCGCCGAACTCTTGATGTCGAGCGAATAGGTGTTCTTGAAGAACAGCGGCAGCCAGTTGAGATAAAGCCATAGGCACCAGCCATAGCAGAAGTAAGTGAACGTGACAGGCCACATCCGGGCGAGCAGCGGCCCCCAAGGTATCACCGGTGCGACGGAGTTCTTGCGCGGCGGCAATGTAGCCAACTCAGTCTCTGTGATCGATGGATGATCCTGCGGGTCGTTGCGGAAATACCAGACCCAGACCAACACCCAGACGAAACTGACGCAGCCTAAGACCATGAAGGATCCCCGCCAAGTGTAGGCGGCCATGAGAGCAGCCACAAGCGGCGGCGTGATCGCATTACCGAAGCGGGCAAACGAATGTGTTAGGCCCTGAGCAAAGCCGCGTTGGCCGGCCGGTGTCCAGTACTGCATGGCCCGCGTGGCCGTCGGGAAAGTGGCCCCTTCGCCAAAGCCCAGCAGAACTCGCACCAGGAACAGGGAGACGAGCCCATCGACAAACCCGGTCAGGATCGTCGCTACCGACCAGATCAGCCCGCAAGCGAACAGCGTCATGCGCGGTCCGAATTTATCCCCTACCCAGCCGCCGAACACCTGAAACAGTAAGTAAGGGTAGGCAAATGCCGAGAAAACAAAACCGAGCTGCGTATTGGTGAGACCGAGCTCCTTTTGGATTGGCCCCGCCGCCGTCCCGATGTTGACTCGGTCGACGTAGGTAATGAAGTACATGATGCATAATAACGCCAACACAACATTGGTCGACTTGAATAATCGCGCCATCGCTTCGCTCCCCAATGTGCCCCGCGAGTTATGGTTCCCGCGTGTGGCTCCTGCGCGTTCGATGCGCCTCAGCTTGAAAAATGCCACGCGAAGGGGCAGTAGCGCAGCCTGAACTATGTTGCACGCGTTAAATGAAAATTACAAAGTAATGTCGGGTCAGGGGGTGAAGCCCAGCACTGCCGGGAGGATGATGGGGAAAGCGTTCGCGTTTAAACGCAGTTTCAATGATAGAAGGCGTCGAGTCTAATTTGGCCGACAGGGCGTCGTGCTCAGCTCAACGATGCCTGGCATGGAAATGACGCCTAAGGACTTTGCATCGCGGTATGACGGCGGCACCATCGGCCTCCCCTAAATCATAATCGGTACAGGACCTAGCAGCCTTGCATGCCGCCAAGTGCTAGCCATTAATGTTGGCGCCAACTCGCCACTTCCACACTCCCAATCGCAATCGGAGATCCCGCCTGATGACCATGACTTTAGACCTCGCGCGGCGCATCGTCGATGCAGCACTAACAAAGAGCGCGACCCTCAGGCTCAAGCCCCTCGCAATCGCGGTCTTGGACTCGCGTGGTTGTCTGATTGCGTTTGCTGCGCAGGATGGCACCAGCTTGCTCCGATCGGACGTGGGACGGGCAAAAGCATACGGAGCGTTGTCGCTCGGCATGGGCTCACGGGCGATCTTCAATCGTGCTAAGGACCAGGCGTATTTTGTCGGCGCGGTGAATACGTTGGCAAAAGGAGCAATCATACCTGTTCCGGGGGGAGTGTTAATTCGCGACTCAACAGGAGCATTGATTGGCGCCATCGGCATTAGCGGGGACACCTCCGACAATGACGAAACTTGCGCCGTCGCCAGCATCGAGGCTTTAGGACTGTGCCCAGACGCTGGGTAGTAACGCGCACGATGTGAATCCTCGCAAACAAGGCCACAACTTGAGGCCTATCGCTGTGTCCGACACGGTCCTCGCACACCCAAGCGACGTTCGAAGTGATCAGATACTTTCCGTCAGCTGCCTGTCGGCATCTGGCCGATTTTGTTGTAGAAGTCTGCCGTCGGCGATCGTTTGGGCGGGGCCGATTTTCGATATTTCGGACCTAGGCGAGGTTAAGCTGCACCTCGCGGCACAGCGCGCGGTCCGAGCGGATCGCGAACACGTACTCAAGAATGAGCATCTGGATCATCAGTTCGGGATCAATCGAAGGCCGGCCGGTGCGCGAGTAGTGCGGTGCCAGTTCCTTGCGAACCCAGGACAGGTCGAGGACCGATGCGATCTGGCGGACCAGATGGTCAGCCGGCACGACCGCTTCGAGATCAAACGTATAGAACAGTTGGCCCTGCTCGCTCTTGCGCCGCCCCATCATCGAACCGCTCCGTCGATGCCACCGTCTCAACCAACGGAATCACGGTTCGCCGGGCCTCACAACCCAGTTCTGCAACAAAATCGGCCACAGGTCGCCCTGCACCTCGTCGGCTGCCACAAGCTCCAGCAACTCCACCCCCGCCTTTTTGTACCGATAGTCCTCACGCCAGAGCCGGTCGACCAACACCGTCGCCGCCGCCAGCAACCGTGTCGTGTCCGCCGTTGCCACCGGCAGCCGGACTGTGCGGTTCGTGAGGCTTAAACGGGTTGGTGGTCACGAACACCCGCAAAACCGACACAGCAAGGCCGTGACGGCGTAGCTTTTCAGCGGCCCGCTCGGTGTAGGCCGCCACCGCCTGTTGCAGCTCATGCCGTTGCGTCACCGGACGGCCAAACGACCGGGATGCTGTTCGCTTTTCCGGGGATTTGGCGTCAGTACTCCGGCCCGATCCGGAAGGACGGCGAGACTTTCTTTCGAGAGGTCTTTGCCTTTATGACTACCGAGCCCAATCTACTTACCGCAACCATCAACCACGAACGCATGCCGGTGCTGCTGTCGGGAGAAGAGCAGTTCGAGGACTGGCTCAAAGGGACAACCAAGGAGGCGTTTGCGCTTGTACGATCGTTTCCGGCTGACGCGATGTACATCGCGCAGTCAGGCTTCGAGACGAAGGATCTGCTGGCGGCTTAAGGAAGGTCGGGCGCGAACTGGGCTAAATACGCTTCGACCGCCCCTTTTGCAGCAATCAGGTCGGTGCCGGTCTCCGCCCGGTAGGCCGCAATTGCAGCGATCTTTTTGCCGTTGTTGGCCAACTCGATGACATGAGCCGATAGCGTCAAAGGGCCGAGGCCTTGTTGGCGCATCTGAGCAGCGCGAAGTGCCGTTTTCGCCTTCTGTGCGGATCGGTTAAGGCCGAGGCCCAGGAAGAGGATTGCCAACGACGTGATTGTGCCAAGCGCGGTCCAAAATTCGTTTTGGGATTGGGCTTGTCTTGCGCTGTTTTGGGCTGCTTTGAGCGTGGCGAGATCATTGCTGAGCGTTGTCCCTTCGGCTGCGAGTTGGTCCCTCTCCTTCGACAGCGACGCTTGTTTTTCCGAATTGTCTTTGAGCAAGCTGAGGTCATTGCGCTGGATAGCATCTTGGGCTTGCTGGGTGGTCGCGACCGTGTTCGCCTTGTTCACCGCGACACGCTCTTTGAGACCGGCTGCCCGTGTGGTTAGCGCATCGATTTGCCCGCGAAACTTCTCGGTTATCTGTCGGCTTTCGTGATTAGCCCAAAGATTGGTGGCAATCGCGATTAGCAATCCGAGTGCGACAAACAGGGCTATTTTCGCATAAGTTTCAGGTGTAACCCGCAAACGATCTCGCACCGATGGAATACTGATGGTCCCGAGGACTACAACTGCCGCCATAAGCAGAACGGCGTAAATCGACATGGCAATGTCCTGACTTGGTCGAGTTCCCCCGACGCCGGCTGGCGTCGCTACGGTGCTCCAAATCAGACCTTAGCCGATGTCAATGTCAAATGTTGTTCCCAATGGGACACCCACACCAGGGGCGCCAGACACCACTTGTTTGCGGATGACCTTGCGTGAGCCAAGAGATGGTCCCATTTCTCCGGTCAGAGGTTGTTGGCGTCACCCAACGGAGACAGCATGAGAAACTTGACGACGGTTGGCGTACTCGTTGGCTTAGTTGCAGCACCGGGCATGTCCCGGGCTGACGATCTTGCCTGCATCAGCACGACGTTCCGAATCCTGGGCGCCAACGACAAAGTATGTGTGAGCGCGTTCGATGACCCGAAAGTGCCGGGCGTGGCGTGCCACATTAGCCAGGCGCGCACCGGCGGGCTCAAGGGCACGTTCGGCCTCGCGGAGGATCCTTCGCGTTTCTCGATTGCCTGTCGCCAAATTGGCCCGGTTACGGTCGACCTCGGCAAGCTTGAGCGCGAAGAGAAGGTCTATTCCGAAAGCACGTCGCTGTTTTTCAAGCATACGCATGTGTTCCGCACGATCGACAAGGCGCGCAACACTCTTGTGTATGTTGCCATCAGTGACAAGCTTATCGACGGATCCCCGCAGAACTCGATTTCAACTGTGCCCATCATGCCTTGGGCGGCCCGTTAGTTTGTTCGACACAGCCAACATCAGCGGCACGCCTTACTGGCGGCAGATCTTGAACCCTTGCTTCGCCGGAGCAAAGTTAGTGCCGTAAGTAGAAGGACCTGGGGTTTCGATGCCCGAACCCGAGAGCTGATTGGTGCCAGGTACAGGCGTTTGGCTGGCCACAGATCAGCCGCGAGGGAACGACGACGACGTTCGAGTGATCCACACACCGCCCAGCAAGGAGCTGCGAGGCTCCCAACGTAATGTCACGACCTCTATTGGCTTCGAAATATCGATCCTCGCCGTCGCGGGGATTGTTGTGGTCGGAGCTGAGAACGACCATGCTCGCCATGACAAGCTTGGGAAGGAACACGATCAATGAGTGATGGCAAGAGTCGGTCGTGGG
>JANLYB010000325.1:0-12887 GCA_031365425.1 Hyphomicrobiaceae bacterium | reverse complement strand
GCGATCTGCGGCCCGAGCATGTGAAGGCGATTGCCATCAAGCTGGGCGTTCCCGAAGCCGACGTCGTATCCATTCGCCACCGCCGTCCATATCGCCGCGCAACGGCGCATTGAGCGAGCTGTCGCCGCCAAGACGGCGGTTCATGGATACGACGTCGGCTTCGGGAACGCCCAGCTTGATGGCAATCGCCTTCACATGCTCGGGCCGCAGATCGCCTTCCTCCAGCGCCTGCATTTGCGCCTTCGTGCGCCGGAGATTGAAGAACAGCTTTTTCTGTGCCGCCGTGGTGCCCATTTTGACAAGGCTCCACGACCGCAGAATGTATTCCTGGATCGAGGCGCGGATCCACCACATCGCATAGGTCGCGAGGCGGAACCCCTTATCGGGCTCAAATTTCTTGACTGCCTGCATCAAGCCGACGTTGCCTTCTGAGATGACTTCCCCAATAGGCAAGCCATAGCCGCGATACCCCATAGCGATACGGGCCACGAGCCGCAGATGCGACGTGATCAGTTGTTCGGCGGCATTTTGGTCGGCGTGCTCTTGCCAGCGTTTGGCCAGCATGAATTCCTCGTCCGGCGCGAGCATCGGAAACTTGCGGATTTCTTGCAAATACCGCGTGAGCCCGAGCGAGCCGCCTGCAATAGTCGGAACCGTTTTAGTCGCCATGACCCTCTCAGATAACCTTCCGGCCACCTGCTCCTTGTTACGGCTCTAGCAAAAACGACCTAGAACCCCAATCCCGTCGTCCGGCACCCCGGAGATCCGGCACCAACCAACGCATGTGAGGAAGCAACTGTTAAAGTACAAGGTCTGTTCCATCGACTTTCTGATATGCATTTTATACATATCGCGGTGGAAGCGCAGTGCGACGGGGACATATCTCTAAACTACGCAATCCGCTGGCCGGTTGTTACCGTTCCCGGCGGCTGGTCCGCCGGTTTGGCGTCCGGTTCGGTGCGCGCCGTAATGTGTCGGTCAGAGCACTCATATCGGCGGGAAGCTCGCTTTCGAACTCCAGCTCTTCGCCCGTAATAGGGTGTTCGAACCCCAGTACGGCAGCATGCAGGGCTTGGCGCGACAACATCCGCAACGCCTCTGCTTGCGGTTCCGTCAACCGGCGTTCACTGGCCTTGAAGTGCGCGCCGTACGTCGTGTCGCCCAGTACCGGATGGCCGATGTGGGCCATGTGAACACGGATTTGATGGGTCCTCCCGGTTTCGAGTTCGACACGGACGAGCGACGCGAGCGGTGCCCCGACGCGCCCACCCCGCAGTTCGCTATTGAACACTTCTACGACTTGATAATGCGTGATCGCCTCGCGCGAGACGACCCGCCCCGGTTGTTCTTCGTCATCCTCGTCTTCGTAGGCAATTCCGCCGCCAAGCACGATCCGCGCCCGCCCCTCGCGTGATTGGACCGCCATCTTCGTGCGGTTCGCCGCAGACCGCCCAATCGGGGCATCAATCGTGCCGATGGCGGCTGGCAGCGCGCCCCACACCAGTGCGAGGTATTGGCGTTGTAAGCGGCCGTCCCGGCCATGGGATGCAAATTGTTCGCAAAGCCCTTGATGGGCCGCATCGTTCTTGGCGACCACCAGCAGCCCCGTCGTGTCCTTATCGAGCCGGTGCACGATGCCGGGCCGCTTGACGCCGCCGATTCCCGACAGGCTGTCGCCACAATGGGCGAGCAGCGCGTTGACCAGCGTTCCCGTCTCGTGCCCGGCGGCGGGATGTACGACAAGCCCTGCAGGCTTATCGATCACCACGACCGCATCGTCCTCGTAAACGATCGTCAACGCGATGTTTTCCGGCGACGGAACCGCTGCTGCCGGTGGAGGCATGGCAAGCGTGATCACATCGCCCAATTTGACCCGGTATCCAGCGTCCCCTACAGTTTCACCGCTAACGACGGCGTGATCGTTCGTAATCAGCGCTTGAATTCGCGACCGGCTCAGCGTTGGTAGGCGCGCAACGAGATAGCGATCGAGCCGTTCGCCCGCATGTGCCGCCTCGACCCTGAACGGTTGTTCGTGTTCGCTCGCGTCCGTGTTGACGCCGCCAGGGGCAGCCGGACCCGATGCTTCTGCGGGAACCGTCTGCGAAGTTACCTTATTTGCCGTATGCGCCATCGCCAACCCATGACATCTAGCCCAAAGATGTTCAATACTTAAACCAAGCTGACCGGTCTATGAGCCAACCACCCGAACCCGTCGATACCTTCTCGTTGCTGCGCCGGCGTGACGACGATCCGCCCAATATCCGCGCGCTGCGCGTCTCAGTCCTGACCATGGGCGCGATCCTGATTGTTGGCTTCGGCGCCGTCATCGCGCGCATCGTCTACCTGACCTCGCGTCCGTCCCCTGCAAGCGAAACCGGCGCGGTGCAAGCGCCAGCCCAAGTGCTGACCAAGGCCGGATTAGATACAACCCTGGCGCTCCCGCAAGGCGCAAAAATCCAGTCCCAATCGCTATCGGGCACCCGCCTCTCGGTCCATTACGTGGCCGACGGCGACGAAAGCATCGTCATCCTCGACCTCGAAACCGGCCAGACCGTTGGCCGCGTACGCATCCCCTCGGGCAAAAAATAGGATACCATGGACGAAAAGTCGATTGATCGGGCCACAATGGGAAAGCTTGCCCAGGCGCTGGCCTTCATTTGCGGTGCGCAGCATCCGACCACGCTCGCCCTGCAAGCCGCAGCCGAGAGCGGCACGCCTGCAGATGTAAAAAAAGCCCGAGCCCTGTTTTTAAAACTCAAGTCCACCGAGCGAAAAGCCGCCCTGACGATGCTGGAAGACTGAAAAAATCGAGCAATTTCGTCTCGCAACTGAATTGCTCAATTCGGGTCAATCCGCTACACGAAGAATGGGAGAGTGAGCCAGCGATCCAAAACGACGTCGGCTGGCTTGCTTTGGTACGGGTTAGTAGGGAGTAGAATATGACTGCCACCATTCTTGACGCCATTCAGGATATTGCCACACCAGCGATGATCAAGGCCGCCACGTCGGCACTCGGCGTTTCCGACGGCCTCGCCACATCCGGGCTCGCTGCGGCTTCGACGAGCATCCTCGGCGGCCTCATTCAAAAATCCGGCGACGCCGGCTTGATGGCCAAGATTGCAAGTCTCGTCGCTGCGACCACGCCCGACCCAAATATGTTTGCGAACATGGCGTCCATGCTTGGCGGCGGCGTCCCTGCTTCGCCCATCCAAACCCTCGGCAACAAACTCTTGGGCCTCATTTTCGGCGACAAGACTGCAGCCATGATGGCGGCCGTCGCAACCGCGACGGGGATCTCGCCCAAAGCGTCCTCCGGCCTGACCACGCTGGCGGCGCCAATGGTCCTCGCTGCCCTTCGCAACAAGCTCGGCGCCGCACCGACGGCCGCCACGCTCGCCGGTTTGCTCGCGACCGATAAGGGTGTGATCGCAGGCGCGATGCCTCCGACCCTGCGCACGCTCTATGGCTTGGCAAACCTCGCACCGGCAGCTGCCGCTGCCGTTGCAGCCGCCGCTCCTTCGGTCGCAGCCACCATCGCGCCCGCCGCCGCAGCAGCCGTTGCCCCAAAGCCCGCTGCACCCTCCGCCCATTCCGCTTCGGGTCACGCGTCCACGACCGTGAAATCGGCCTCGGCCCCTGCAGTACACCCGGCGGCAGCCGCACCTGTGGCCCCCGCTGCCAAGCCCGCGCCTGTTGCAGCGCCCGCGGTCCAGGCCGCGCCGGCAGCCGCACCTGCCGCGCGCGCTTCGCACGCCCATCCGCCAACTGCCCATCATGAAGTTGAGAGCGGCGCTAACATGGGTGCGAAGCTCGCCCTCTTCGTGCCGCTCGCTTTGCTGACCGCCTTAATCTGGTACTGGGCATATGGCAGTTCGCCAGCGCCGGTCGTACCAGCACCTAAACCCGTTGCCGCTGCTGCACCCGCAGCACCGGCGCCGGCACCTGTCGCCGTTGCTCCAAAGCCTGCACCTGCCCCCGCTGCTGCTGCTCCCGCTCCGGCTGCCCCGGTCTCGACCCAGCTCGTTCCTGTTCCCGCTGCCAACGGCCTTGTGAAGTATACTCTGCCCGGCGGCGCTTCGATCGAAGTCGGCAAGGATGGTCTTGAGTCCAAGATGCTGACCTTCATCAACAACAAGGACGCAGCCATCGACAACAAGCTGTGGTTCGACTTTGACCGCCTGAGCTTCGTTACCGCTTCGAGCGACCTGACGCCTGAATCCAAAGCCCAGGTCGGCAGTGCAGTTGCGATCCTCAAGGCCTATCCGGCTGTTTCCGTCAAAGTCGGGGGCTACACCGACAACCAGGGCAACTCGGACGCGAACCTCAAATTGTCGGACGAACGTGCCAACCGCGTGATGCAAGAAATCGTTGCCGGCGGCGTCGCTGCCGACCGCATCGAAGCCAAAGGCTATGGCGATCAGCACCCCATCGGCGACAACGCATCGCCGGAAGGCCGGGCGAAAAACCGCCGTACGTCGCTGAGCATCCGCACCAAATAAACGGCGCGCCCGAAGTCGATTATAATGAGAGCCGGGACTGGATCAGTCCCGGCTCTTTTCATGCCTACGTTCTGCTAAAGCGGTGAGGCTCAGTTCGCCCGGCGCGATGCAGAAATCGCGTAGGCCGGCGATCGGGCGGCAAACTGCGGATCGTCTTTGGGCCCAGCGACGCCGTCGGCAAGGTCGGTTGGGTCGAAGATCCCTGCGTCGCAAACCTTGTTTTCTTCGATGCCGCTCAAGGCCAGCGTGCCGATCTTGACGGTAGGCCGGGTCTCTTCGCCGGTCCACATCTGCGATGGATCGTTGGTCGCGTCGCCATCTTGGCCGGGGATCACCACCATATCGAAGCTGACAGCGCCTTTAGCCATGCGCTCGGTCAATTCCGCGACAAGGAAATCGGCGGGTTTGGTTTTGGCCTCGTCGTCGGTCAGGCCCGCTTCTCCAGCCACGGGCAGCAGTTTGAACTTGACGACTTTGGCAACGCCGTCGGCATTTATCGCCGTGTAGGCATGAATGCCCCAGTAGTTGACGCCGGCAAAACTGGCTGGAACAGGCTTCGACGCAAACCAGGCGCCCTGACGTTTGGTCTCGGGATTGGCCTCCGCAAACGCCTTGATTTTCTCCGGATCCGGCTTGCCGTCGGCACCGGGCGCACGCGCCTGCAGGAAGCCCAGCAACTGGTCGAGCGACTTTGCAAACTGGATCGGGGCGTTGACCATGACGAATTGCGTGGTCGCCTTTCCATCGGGATCGATTTTGAAGGCGAAGCCGCGGGCCGCCGTTTTGGTTCCGTCGGGGATTTTCGGATTTCCGCCACCCATCGAAAATCGGCCGAGCACCGGAAGCGGAGCGGAAAAACTTGCCGATTTTGTCAAAGCCTTGGCGTCCGCCGTGGGTGTAAACGTGCCTTTCACGCACTGCCCTTTGGCGCCACTGGCGCGCACACCCGGCGCTTGTTTGCCAAAGATGGTGTTCAGGGCATCGACGATCTGTTCAGGTTCTGCCGCCCAGCCCGGACCCGCCGTACTCGCCACTGCCGTCAAAATTCCTACGGCCAGGACGGTTCGATACGTTGTCATAATGTTAGTCCCCTAAGAAGTAAGAAAGGGCCGGTGCGGCCCGTCCATTCCTAGGAGCATAGTCGGAGCACTGACGCAGATCGGTTCAATAATTTTTGATGAACGCTATCGCCTCAATTCGTCATTGCGGCTGTGCCGGGGCCGGATGCTATGGCCTTGCGCAAGTCCTCCAGTTCTTCGCACCCTTTGGGACACAGCCGCGCCAGTACGACCTCGTGCTCGTGCGCCTTGGTCATGTTGCCGACTTTCACGAAGAGCTCGCCGAGATACTCATGGGCCCCCTTGTGGTTGGGATCGTAGTCGAGCGCCTTCTGGTAGAAGGTGAGGGCCGTCTTATGAGCCCCCATGTTGCGATTGACGAACCCCAGCAGATTATAAACGTCGGCATGCTGCGCCGTGTCGGCGATGGCCGTCAGTTCCGCTAGTGCCCCCGGCCAGTCTTTGGCTTTGATCTTGGCGCGGACAGACGTGAGATCGGGTGCGTCCAGCGAAGTAATCGTGTCGACGGCGAACGCTGGGGGCGCCGAAATAGTGCCCCCTGCAATTGCCAGCATAGCCAGCAATGCAACGCGCGAAATCAAGCGCGTCGACGTTTTTGAAATACCGGGCATCCTTTTCTCCACAACTCACGCTTTCATTGGCACGACGGCATAACCGTCGCCGTCCTTGAGAATGCTGGCAGCGCCTGGGAACGGAAAATGTGCGCCGCAGATCATCATCTTGTCGGCGATGACCCGATCCAGCACACGCCGCCGCGAGGCTTCCGCCAGCGGCCCGTCCTGATCGTAGGCACCGTGCCAGCCCGGATGCGCCGCCGTGAGCGCGGGCACATAAGCCGTATCGTTGGAAATCATCAGCTGTTGATCGCCCGACGAAAGATGGAAAGCGACATGTCCCGCAGTATGGCCGGGAGCTGCCACGAACCGCACGCCGGGCGCGACTTCCACATCGCCCTCTACCTGACGGATGTTCTTCCACGCAGGGAACACGTCGTTGACTCGCTGGCCGAGCTTTTTGCGCGCTTCAGGCAGCTTCTCGACGCGCCCGGTTTCCGTCCACCATTTATATTCGCCCGCATTTACGACGACTTCGGCGTTGGGAAACACCGGCGCATTGGTGTCCTTGGCCATGAGACCATAGATATGGTCGGGGTGGAAATGCGAGATCAGGATTGTCGAAATCGAGGCCGGATCGATCCCAGCTGCCTTCATGTTCGCCGTCAATTTACCAGCCGTCGGCTGCCACTGCCCGCCCGAACCGCTATCGCACAAAATGGTTTTGTCGCCGATCTTCAACGCGACGACCGTCAGCGGAATGGAGACGAAATCGGCCGGCAAGCCAGCAGCGGCCATCGCGCCTTTAACATCCTCGACTGAGGCATTCTTGATGAACGCCGGATCGTGCGGCTTTTCCCAAATCCCATCGTAAAGTGCCATCACCTCGACCGACCCGATCCTGTAGCTTTTAAAGCCGCTCGCGGGATCGGGCGTCGTTTGTGCGGTCGCTGGGCTGACGATGGCAAGGCGTTGGGTCATACCAAGGGCTGCGGCAAGGCCCGCCGACAGGATCACGTCGCGGCGCGAGGGAAGAAACATGCGTCACACTCCTCAGAAGAAATCCATTGGTGACTGATCACAACCGATACGATCCGTCATGACGCGATGACTCAGCGGTCAACGCGAAAATTCCCTCGCAAAAATAATTATGTAGCGTTTGAATTATCGGGAATAAACGACCGGGCACAGGAGTCTTGGGTCGTACAGGCGATGTTGCAGCCGGCGGCGCGTTGGCTGACCGGACCGCCGAAGAGGCGCCGGCGCGAGCGCCGGATCCAAAAGTCCTGACCTGAAGACGACCAAGACTTTTGCAGGAAGAGAGACATGGGAGCCGCGGGCATGAGCAGGCGGTCGAGCTTTGAAGCCCTGGCGGTGCCCCACATGGCAGCCGCGTTCACACTCGCGTATTGGCTCGTGCGCTCGCATACCGACGCCGACGACATCGTCCAGGACGCCTACGTCCGCGCCTATCGCGCTTTCGACAGCTACCACGGCGACACCTTCAAACCCTGGCTGCTCGCCATCGTCCGTAACTGCGCCTTCACGTTCCTGGGTCAACGCAAGCGGCTGAGCAACGTGGTGTCCTTCGACGAAGCGTTTCACGCCAAAGACGGCGACGAATACGGCGAAGCACAGTTGCAAAGCGAAGACCCGTCCGCCGAACAGCATATGATCGCAGCCAGTGACCGTGCTGCCGTCATGTCGGCGCTGGGCGAATTGCCCCCGCTCTATCGCGAAGTCCTCGTGCTGCGCGAGATCGAAGAAATGTCCTATCGCGACATCGCAGGCCTGACCGGTGTGCCCGTCGGCACCGTAATGTCGCGTCTGTCGCGAGCCCGCGACCGCCTGCGGGGAGCGGTATTGGCGCAAGAAAAAAAGGAACGCTATAAATGAGTTGCGACAAAATCAGCCCCTTGATCGGCCCCTTCCGCGACGGCGAGTTGTCGTCGCTGGAACGGCGTGCCGTCGCCGACCACATCGCGGCGTGTGGCGCCTGCGCGCAAGCCCTGGACGATGACGCAAACCTCGCCCGCCATATCGCCGAAGGAGGCGTTATGCAAGGTCCA
Organism: Hyphomicrobiaceae bacterium; assembly: GCA_031365425.1. GTDB lineage: Bacteria > Pseudomonadota > Alphaproteobacteria > Rhizobiales > Hyphomicrobiaceae > JANXVY01. Next base: position 4,686 of record JANLYB010000325.1, on the reverse strand, counting down.
GCCGACCTGCAGGCGCGTGTCTTGGCGGCCCTCGATAGCGAGGATTTACGCGCCGTCGCGCACACGCGCCATCAGCCTGCCCCACGCCGGTTTGCGATTCCCCGGCCATTGATGCAGGCAGCCGCCGTCCTGGTTGCCTGCGTCCTCTCAGCCGCCGGCGGCTGGCAGGCATCCCAGATCGCGCTACGCACCGGTCAAGTCGCACAAGACGTGATGCAAGCCCACGTGCGTGCGCTGGTGCAAGATAATCCAATCCAGGTTGCCTCCTCAGACACCCACACCGTGAAGCCCTGGTTTGCAGGCCGCATCGACGTCTCCCCCAACGTCAAAGATCTGAGGTCCCAAGGCTTTCCCCTGATTGGCGGCCGCCTCGACTACATCGGCGACAAGCGCGTCGGCGTCGTTGTCTACAAACGCAACGCTCACTGGGTGAATGTCTATATGTGGCCGGCTAAGGGCGAGCCCGACAGCGCGCCAGCCCTCAGCCTGCGCAACGGCTACAACTTGCTCACCTGGACCCGCGACGGCATCGTGATCTGGGCCGTCTCCGACCTGAACCAAGCTGAGCTTCGCCAGCTACAGGAGCTGCTGTAGAGCATTTTTTCCTAGATTGTGGTTGGCTGCGGCGACCTAAGTGCGCGGCGCCTAAGCCCCCGCAATCTTTGAAAAATCTGCGACATTGCTGGTTGCAGCGCGGATCTGCGACAGCAGAGTGAGCCGGTTCTTGCGGAGCGCTGGATCGGCATCGTTGACCGTCACCTTGTCAAAGAACGCGTCCACCGGCTCGCGAAGTTCGGCCAGCGCCCGCATCGCGCCGTCGAAGCGTTCGACGTCGATGGCTTTACGGGTATCGTTGGCAACCTTCGTGACCGCGACATACAGCAATTGTTCTTCGGGAACAGCCAGCAGGGCCGGATCGACCGCACCGGCAAAGCTGGTCTTCTCTTTTTTTTCCTCGATGGCGAGGATGTTGGACGCCCGCTTCACACCGGCCAGCAGGTTCGCCCCGTCTTCGGTCTTTAGCAGATCGGTCAACGCATCGATACGCTTGGCGATGAGGGCGAGATCGTCCTGCTGTCCCCGCGAAAGCACCGCGTCGATCAGATCATGCCGCGCACCTAAATCGCGCAGGTAAACCTTCAGGCGTTCGTGGAAGAACGCGAGCAAGTGGGCTGCCAGTTCCTCCTCGCCGGAGTGCTCGACAGGCTTCTTGCCCGGGCGCTTCCCGGACTCGGTGAGTTCATCGTCCAGGTTGGCTAACCCATCCCAGAACGACATATCCACTCCAGCCTTTCTGAAACCCTGAGCCCAGGTCTGGGTCAGTCCAACGAGCGGCAGCCGCAGATCGTTTTCCAGCACGATGCGGATCACGCCTAACGCGGCGCGGCGCAACTGATAAGGGTCGCCCGATCCCGTGGGGCGCTCGTTTATGGCCCAGAATCCAACCAGCGTATCGAGCTTGTCGGCGAGCGCTACCGCAATCGACACCGGCTCGACCGGCACGCTGTCGCCGGCGCCCTTGGGCTTATAATGCTCGGCAATGGCCTGCGCGATCTTGGGGTCGGTGTGCTCAGCGTGTGCGTAGTAACACCCCATCAGCCCCTGCAACTCGGGAAACTCGCCGACCATGCCCGACACGAGGTCGGCCTTGCAAAGTTGCGCCGCGCGGCCCGCCAAATCCGGTTCCGCATCTACGCTGCCTGCGATTTTGCGCGCCAATTCAGTGATCCGCTCCACCCGGTCGGCTTGCGTGCCAAGCTTGTCATGGAACGTGATCGACGCGAGATCATGCGCCATCGCCGGAAGTGTGCGGCGCAAGTCCTGATCGTAGAAGAACTTAGCGTCCGACAACCGGGCGCGGATAACCTTCTCGTTGCCGCTCGTGATCTGCGTGCCGCCGTCCGCCGCGATCAGATTGGAAACGAGCAGAAACTTGTTGGCGAGGGCTTGGCCTTCGCCCGCTTCCAGCGAAAAGCACTTCTGATGCTGCTTCATCGATGTCGTCAGGCACTCGGCCGGGACTTCGAGGAAATCTGCGTCGAACGTCCCCATGAGGACGGTCGGCCATTCCGTCAACCCGGCATTCTCGCTCAGCAATGCCTCGTCCTCGACCAAGGCGAGGCTGGCAGCTTTAGCGACCGCGCGCGCCTGCTCCCGGATTGCATCGACCCGGTCGGCGGCGTCCAGGATGACCTTTCGCTCGCGAAGCTTATCCACGTAGTCGTCGAAGTTCTTGACCGCAAACGGTGCATTGCCATGGAAACGGTGCCCGCGCGTCTCGTTCCCGCTCGTCACATCTGCGATGGTGAACGGCACGATCTGCCCGCCCAGAATACACACGATCGACCGCAGTGGACGAATCCAGCGTAGCTCGCCCGCCCCCCAACGCTGCGTCTTCGGCCAGGGGAACTTTGCCACCACGTCGGCCACCGTCTCGGCGATGATCTCGCCCGCCTTGCGGCCCGGCTTCTCGATTTTGGCGACATAGAAATCGCCCTTCTTCTCGTCGTGCACGATCAAGGCCTTGTCGATAGACGCCAGCCCCGCCGATTTGAGGAAGCCCTGCAACGCCCCCTCGGGCGCACCGACGCGCGGCCCCTTCTTCTCTTCGCTGAGCGCAGGCGACTTGGCTGGAACACCCTTTATAACCAGCGCCAGCCGCCGCGGTGTCGCGAACGACCGTGCCGCCCCCGTCTCAAGCCCACGCGCATTGAGCCCGGTCACGATAAGCCGCTGCAAATCCTCCGCAGCCTTGGTCTGCAGACGGGCCGGAATTTCTTCGCAAAACAGTTCAAGCAGCAATTCGGACATCGGACGTGGCTCTTAATTTAGAAATGGATTGTCGATCATAGCGCTCAATCGCGCCGGGTGGGTTGATAAATCGAGGTTCTAGGCGACGGTTCTGCGACCCAGTCGCTTTCTTAGTCTGGAAAAACGGGGAGTTCGAGGGGTGTCCCCTCGAGCGGGTTAAGGGCGCCAGCCCTTATCGCGAAGCGAACAGCAACGTCTCAAACCTTAGACACAGCCGCCGCCGGAAACTGTCCCGGCATCAGGCTGCGAGCGATGTCGGCGGTCGCGCCCACGGCAGCGAGATAACCCAGGCCGACCACCAAAAGCGCAAGCGAAAACAGCAGGATCGCGCGCGGCTGCTTGCGCAGTAGGACGACTTCGAGCAGGAGCAGCGGCACCCCGAGGATAAGCGCGCCAGCAATGGCTGCAGACATGACGTGGTCTCCGTGTTTGAACCACCCCTCGATATGCGATTTTTGCAGCCTGCGCTATAAGCGAGAGGGGGGTGATGCGTGAGCAATTATGATTGGGTCTGCTTTTCCTGCCGGATGGCGGTGCGCCGCCCCAGCGATGCGCCAGATGTCAAGTGCCCGTCGTGCGGACAAGCCTGCGACTGCATCGGCTACAAGCTGCGCATTCCGCCCAAAACGCGAGAGAAAGATTGGGAAACACTGCGCCTATCGTTCCATCGCTTCGAACAGGAGCGGCGCACCCTGCAGGAGCGCACCCGCCGGTTTCACATCCACCACCTTGAAGCCGAAATCGCCCGCCTCACCACCATGCCCCCAAACGACGGTCGCAAAGCCGCCGTCAAGCAACTCAAAAAGCGGCTGGAGAAGTGCCGGACGTAAGCGCCTCAAGCCCCGCCGCCCTCGGTCTTGATCCAAGCCCCGCAGCAGGCCTTCGCCAGTTCGCGCACCCGCAGAATGTAGCTCTGGCGCTCTGTGACCGAGATCACGCCGCGTGCGTCCAGCAGATTGAAGACGTGGCTCGCCTTGATGCACTGGTCGTAGGCAGGCAGCGCCATCAGGTGGCGGGCGCCGTCGTCGCCTTTGGCGAGCAGGGACTGGCACTCTGCTTCCGCAGCCCTGAACGCGGTCAAAAGCATGTCCGTATTGGCGTGCTCGAAGTTGTGGCGCGAATACTCCTGCTCAGCCTGAAGGAATACGTCGCCATAGGTCAGCTTGCGGTCATCCGTCCGGCCGTTGAAGTTGAGGTCGTACACACGGTCGACGCCTTGAACGTACATGGCAAGCCGTTCGAGTCCGTAGGTGATTTCGCCCGCCACCGGGTTACAGTCATAGCCGCCGACCTGCTGGAAATAGGTGAATTGCGTCACTTCCATGCCGTTGCACCAGACTTCCCAGCCCAAACCCCAGGCGCCCAGCGTTGGGCTTTCCCAGTCGTCCTCGACGAAACGGATGTCGTTCAAGCTTGTGTCGATGCCGATGGCGTCGAGACTGCCCAGATACAGGTCCAGAATATCCGCCGGCGACGGCTTCATGATTACCTGGAACTGGTAGTAATGCTGCAACCGGTTCGGGTTCTCGCCATAGCGGCCATCCTTGGGTCGGCGCGACGGCTGCACGTAGGCCGCATTCCACGGGCGCGTGCCGAGCGCCCGCAACGTCGTCGCCGGATGGAATGTGCCCGCGCCGACTTCCATGTCGTAGGGCTGCAAAATCGCGCAACCTTGCGCCGCCCAATACTGTTGCAGCGTCAGGATCATGTCCTGGAAGGAATGCTTCGGGTCGAGCCCGGCGGGAGCCGCCGCGCGCGATTTGGAGGCCACAGGCTTGGTGGCGGTCTTGATGGCCATGTCTTGTCCGTCTTGAGTGAGTGTGATTTGCGCGGACTATAGAGGGGTTCGCCACCAAGTGTGTAGCGGTTTTCCCG
>JANLYB010000263.1:0-9792 GCA_031365425.1 Hyphomicrobiaceae bacterium | reverse complement strand
CATAGACCTGCCGCCAGTTGGCACCCGCCGGAAGTTCGCCAAAGCCCAGCCGCACGGCGGCCCACGTGGAGGCGAATATCCCCAGTTGCTTGCCGAGGAACAACCCCGCTGCGATTCCAAGCGGAATGGGGGCAAGTGCACTGGCAAACGTGACGCCCGCAAGCGATACCCCCGCGTTGGCAAACGCAAAGATGGGCGCGACCCCGAAATGCACCCACGGCGCAACGGCGTGTTCAGCGCGTTCCAGCATGGAGGAGCCGTCTGCCTCCCGGTCGAGCGGGATTGCCAGCGCCAGGGCAACGCCGGCAAGGGTCGCATGCACGCCCGACTTGAGCACACACGCCCACATGACGATGCCGACAATCACGTACGGCGCGAACGTCCGCACCCCGGCCCGGTTCATCGCAAACAGCGTGGCAATGCCAATTAGCGCGAGCACGAGCGCAGTAGGCGCAAGGTTGTGAGCATAAAACAGCGCAATGATGATTATCGCGCCGAGGTCGTCGATGATGGCGAGCGCGAGCAGGAACACCTTGAGCGAGGCAGGCACACGGGGACCAAGAAGCGCCAGCACGCCGACCGCGAAGGCAATGTCGGTGGCCGCTGGTATCGCCCAGCCCTTGAGCCCAACGGGGTGGCCGGCGTTGATCGCCGCATAGATCAACGCCGGAACCGCCATCCCGCCGAGCGCGGCCACCGCTGGCAGCATCGCGCGCCGCACGCTTGAGAGATCCCCGATCAACAGTTCGCGCTTGAGTTCTAGCCCGACCAGAAAGAAGAAGATCGCCATCAACCCGTCGTTGATCCACAGCAGAAGCGGCTTATCGATCCCGAACGCCCCGACGCGAACCGACACCGGCGTATCGAGAAGCCCGTCGTAAATCCAGGCGAGCGGCGAATTGGCGAGCGCGAGCGCAAGCAGGGCCGCGCCCAGCAACACCACCCCGCCCGCCGCCTCATGCCTCAGCAGAGTGGCGAGTTGATCCTTGAGTGCGCGCACGATGAACCGCCCTTCGCGACGTTGAAACCCACCGGTATGTAGGGACGCCGACGGGCGCAGGGCAATGGCAGGCAGCGGAGGTGTTTAACGAAATACTGCCTTACTGTTCGGACTTGTTGGCAGAACTCATATGGCGCCGCCGTCGGGCCAACTGCGTGCTTGCAGGCCCCCCTACAGGCGGCAACGATCACACGCGAGCCAGCGCTCCCGCACGGCGTAAACAAATTTAATACTCATAGCAGGCCCACTCAGAAAGCCGTACTGTGTTGCGGCCAATTCACAGTCGAGCAGTGCCTTTATAACCAATGCTCCGTTCTTTTTGGGCAATGCATAGATGTAAAGGTCCAACACCCAATCGTCGAGGATCACGATCCAAGCGTCTTCATCTGCGGGAAATTCATAGAGCCGGGCAACGAGGCTAGCGAGTGTCACCTTCTCTTCGTTCATGGAAGCCATAAAACTTGCAGATTGTAGGTTGGGTTAGGCGGTCCTTGCCACCGTAACCCAACAACCTTATTCGACACCCGCAAGTGTTGGGTTACGATGGCAAGTGGGCCATCTAACCCAACCTACGAGTGAATACTCAAGAATTCCAAGATCACCGCGTCCACTGCGAGGCTGTCGCCGGGCTTGGCGTTGATTTTCTTGATGACGCCGTCGCGTTCGGCGCGCAGCAGGTTTTCCATCTTCATGGCTTCGACGATGGCGAGGTTGTCGCCGGCCTGAACCGTCTGGCCTTCGGAAACGTGCACCGCTTTGATGAGGCCCGGCATCGGGCACAGCAAATACTTGCTCATATCGGCTGGCACCTTCACCGGCATCAGCGCGACAAGGGCGGCTTCCCGTTCGGTGTAGACATAAGCAGGAGCCTGGATGCCACGATAGGCAAGGTTTACGCCGTTGAGAATTGGGCGGACTTGGACCCAGGCTGCCATTCCGCTGACGGTGCCGGTCCATACGGGATCGCCCGGGCCCCAGTTCGACAGGATTTCGAGCGTTTCGCCACGAACACCTTTGCTGTCGTGAAGCGTGACGTAGACGGGGCCTTCGCCGCCGCCGGAAACGTCCACAAGCTGCATTGCCTTGGCGATGTGAACGATGCGCGTCGAGGCGAACTGGAAGGACTTACCGCCCATCTGGTCCGAGATTTCGCGGCGGCGCAGATTGCTCTTGTGGTCGATGGCAGCAGCAACCGCTGCCATAATGTGGAACTCAGGCCCCTCAGGCGCACGCGGCGCAAAGCCCTCTGGATATTCCTCCGCGATAAACCCGGTCGAGAGGTTGCCTGAACGCCAGCGCGGATGCTGCATCAAGGACGTGAGGAACGGAATGTTGTGCGAAATGCCGTCGATGTAGAAGGCGTCGAGCGCATCCGCCTGGGCGTCGATGGCGGCTTCGCGGGTGGCCGCATGCGTGACGAGCTTGGCGATCATCGGATCGTAGTACATCGAGATTTCGCCGCCCTCGGTGACGCCGGTGTCGTTACGCACCGTGCGGCCGTTGAAGATGCCTTCGGCGGGCGGACGGTATTTCACGAGGCGGCCGATGGAGGGCAGGAACTTGCGGTAAGGGTCCTCGGCGTAGATGCGGCTTTCGATCGCCCAGCCGTTGAGCTTCACATCGGACTGCTTCATCTTGAGCTTTTCGCCGTACGCCGACCGGATCATCAGCTCGACCAGATCGAGGCCGGTGATCATCTCGGTGACGCAGTGCTCCACCTGCAAGCGCGTGTTCATTTCAAGGAAGAAGAAGCTCTTGTCCTGGCCGGCCACAAACTCGACGGTCCCGGCGCTGTCGTAGCCCACGGCCTTGGCCAGCGCGACGGCTTGCTCGCCCATGGCTTTACGGGTCTTTTCATCCAGCAACGGCGAGGGCGCTTCTTCGATGACCTTTTGGTTGCGGCGCTGAATGGAGCACTCGCGCTCGCCCAGATAGAGGACGTTGCCGTGCTTGTCGCCGATCAGCTGGATTTCGATGTGGCGCGGGTTGACGATGAACTTTTCGATGAACATGCGGTCGTCGCCAAAGCTCGACTTGGCTTCCGAGCGCGAGGCATTGAACCCGTCGGCGACTTCTTTTTCGCTCCAGGCGATGCGCATCCCCTTGCCGCCCCCGCCGGCAGAGGCCTTGATCATGACCGGATAGCCGATTTCGGCAGCGATCTTGACCGCGTGCTGGGCGTCCGAGATTTCACCGAGATAGCCGGGCACCGTCGAAACTTTGGCCTTGGCGGCAGCCTTCTTGCTCTCGATCTTGTCGCCCATGGCGGCAATCGCGCCGGGGTTGGGCCCGATGAACACGATACCAGCCTTGGCAAGCGCGACCGGGAAAGCCTCACGTTCGGAGAGGAAGCCGTAGCCCGGATGTACGGCTTCGGCGCCGGTCTTTTTGCAGGCGTCGACGATCTTGTCGATGATGAGATATGATTCAGAAGCCGGCGCCGGACCGATATGAACGCTCTCGTCGGCCATTTCCACATGGAGCGCGTCGCGGTCGGCGTCCGAATAAACGGCGACGGTCTTGATGCCCATTTTGCGGGCGGTCTTGATGACACGGCAAGCGATCTCGCCACGGTTGGCAATCAAAATCTTCTTGAACATGGGTGGGCCTTAAGTCCTTCGAGATGTCGTGAGCAAAACGGTGCGGAGCGCGCCCAGGAGCGAACCAGGACGAAGAAGGCTTTCCCGTAACAAGCACGAAAAAGCAAAGCGGTGCGCGCGACTATAGTTTGAGCGCCCGTCAGAGCAAGTTCCACTTTCGAAACGGGTCGCCGCCCGCCCTCCCAAAGCCGCGCTTTATGCCGCAGCCCCGGCGGCGATGCCGTTGATGCGTTGACGGACGAGGTCGACGGCGCTGCGCAAGCCGTACAACTGATCGGAATAGGCGAGCGGGATAGGAATGATGCTCACGGCTTCCTCGATGCGGTGGATTTCCTCGCGGTAGCGGGCAAGCTGGTTAGGCGACCGGTCGGCCTTGACGGCGCGCTCAAGGAGTTTGAGCTTTTCATACCAGAACAGAATGCGCCGCTTGATCTGCCATTGGTAAATCATAGGCACCAATTTGAACAACGGCAGCAGCAGCGTCGCGATGGGAATGATCATGACCATCATCCGCTCGAAGAACACGGCAGCCCAGAAAGGAAGGTAGCGCTGCAGAAACGGCGGACCGTTCTTGTAATAGCGCGCGGCATCCGCATCCATCGGCAGTTCGGTATCGAGCGCCTGAGGGAATTCGTTCGACTTCTGGAACAGCCCCGCACTGGCATGGATTTCCTTGGCCACCTCAACCAGCAACCCGACGACGGCAGGATGCAGATCGTTGCGCACCACCAGCGTTGCGGCGGGGGCAACGAGCGTCACGTCATGCTCCGGGATGTTGGCCGCCATATCGATGACACCAGCCGGAAGCGTGATTTTCGTCAGGTACGGATTAAGCCGGGCCAGCGCATCCGCCTGATTGAAGCTGAACAGACGCACGGTCTTGTCGCGCAGCAGCTTTTGAACGAGTTCGCTTTCTGCGGCCATGGCGAGGAACACGGCATCCGCGTCTCCATTTGCCATCATGGCGACGGCATCGGCCGCCGGCGAGCCCAAGAACGTCGAATTGCTCGAGGTCACGCCGCTCGACGTCAGAATGGCCGTGACGAGCGGACGGGTGCCGCTGCCTTCGGCGCCGACGGCGATCCGCTTCCCAACCAGATGCGGCAACCGTTCGAGCGGCAGATCGGCCCGGTGAAAGAGCCAGAGCGGTTCGAGATACAGCCGGCCCAGCGAGGAAAGTCCGGGATGCGTGGTCGCATTGGCAAGCCCGCCCTGAACCAGGCCAACTTGAACCGGCGCATTGGCATCGGTGAGGCGGGAGAGGTTTTCCAGCGATCCTGCTGACGGCTTGAGCGTGAGCGTCACGCCAGCCTTGGCGAGTTCGGTCGCATATTTCTTGCCGAACGCGTGGTAGGCGCCCCGTTCACTCCCGGTGGTCATGGTCACTTCGCGGGGCGGGGCTGGCCCGACGAACTGATAGGCGAGCACAAAAGCGCCAGCAATCGCGAGCCCAATGGGCAGCAAAATCCACGTCAGTTCGCGCCAGCGCGGCTTCGGCTTCGACAACATGGAAAAGTCTCCCGTGGGCCCAACAGCACCCCGGCCGCCAGAAAATACGTCTTGTAAGACATATTTCCGGTAGCTCAAGGGGCTAGACCCGGGAGAAACGTTAAGCTGCGCGAGTGGCGGGCTGCGCACTGATCATAGGTAAGAGCGTGCCATCAAGTTCGCGGTTGTGCTCGCCGAGGGCTTCCATGAGGACCGCAACCGCGGGAGATGGCGGCTGATGATGGCGTTCCAGCGCACCGGCGAGCCAGGCGGCAGTCATCGGGCGGATCTCGTCGCCCGTGATGATCGACACGCGTTGCCGCTCAAGTGCGGCAATCGCGCGATCTTCGTTCAATTGCGGGCGGTAGCGCGAAAAGCTAATGCGCAAACCGGCGCCAAGGTTGCCAGCGTTGCCGTAACCCGGGCTGAGGAACACTTCGCGCGCCGGTCCGGTCTGGCCGGAGACGGTGAGCATGGCGTCTCCAAGGGCCTTGCCGAACAGATCGATCCAGGCGGCCAGCGGTTCGCCGGTGGTGATGACCGAATTGATGGCCAGCAGTCCCTCGGCTTCGACGCGAGCAAGCGAGCCCTGGCCGCAGGTGCCGGCGGAATAGAGAATATGGCGCACGACATCGCAGTCGCGTTCGGTGATGGTGCCAGCCGGCACCCGGTGTTGCCGCAGCGGGCCATCGCCGGCGGCAATGGCGCAGTAGACTTCATCGAGCAGAGTGGAGATGAGCCGCTCCGGGGCCCAGCGGGCGAGCGACAGCAAAGTCTGCAACAGTGCAAACGTGTTTGCCGACAGAACCCGGCCTTCGGGAGCCGCCAGCCGCAGCAGCCAATCGGCCTTAAGCGCGGTCAGATAGCCATGCGGGGCGGTATGATGAATAGCAAATTCCGTTAGGGCATCGATGAAAAAGCCCTTCCAGCTCGGGTGCTTGTCTGAGCCCGACAGCTCAATGGCAAACAACTCGCGGGCTTCAAGCTCGGTGACAGGCCCATCGAACGTCAACGCATCGTGCAGACGCACGATATCGACGGCGGTGATGCTGGGCTTGCGGGCCAGCGTATCGAGCGCAAGGGCGTGGAATGCCATCGTCCAACTCCAGCAACGACAGATGAAAGAATGGGGTCCAGCGTAGGGCGGAGGGTCTAAACGAACCCCTAACGCGCGCGTCGATCCGGAACACTTTTGTGCCCGCCGTGCCACATGACCGTGACATTGTGTGAGTTGAGACACATGTTAGTTGTCATCCCGGCCAAGCGGAGCTTCTTCAGCGGAGCGCAGAGCCGAGACCCATCGAATGAGCGCCGAAGGCACGACAGCGAGGGTTCCATTTCCGCCCCTAGGTCCCGTGTCTGCACTGCATCGTGAAAAACGCTGCAGCGCGCACGGGATGACAAATTTCGCGAAAGTTATCCCCGCCCCTGAAAGTCCATGAGAGATTAGCCCCATCGCGCCACGCGAGGGTTCCGGTTGACGAACTGGGTCAGTTTGGGTGGATGCGGGTTCGAGCGGAGTATTCATTTTTCTTTGCGCGTGGCCGCCCCACCAACCCCACGCGGATTCCGAACCATATAAGTAAGAATTCGGTTCGGTATGGCCGTCAGTTGGCCCGGATCGCATTGCAGTGGTTGAGTTCACAACGTCCGGAAACGGATCAACTGGACGGCGTCGATGCCCCGCATCGCAAGCGATGACGTAGTCACTGCGCTCGATCCCGGGAGAGGTGTGCCGGGCTTGTCCGCAAGGGCTCGCAAGGCAACGGCCTCAGATCCCCATGATTAAATTCGGCGGGGCCGCCGGGTGGTAAGAACAGCATTCAACCATCCAAGGACCTCTCCCGCAGACCCTCGCTTTGATAGCTCCGAGCCCGGCGGGTTGCAGAGGGGTAGTGCTTGTGGCTCTGGATAGCCGGGTCAAGCCCGGCCATGGAGTGGGGTGGAGGGTGCCGTTAGCGAAGGCCGTTCGCCGATCTGGCATTACGCACACCCAGCGTATACAAGGCGGACCAAAGGCAATGAGTGAGCGCAACGTGTCCCAACAACAACCTGTCACGACCATGAGCCCGGCTCAGTCCCAACATACGGCGTCCTGGCAGGTAGCATTCGAGGAGGCGCAGCGCACTCATGCGGTCAACGTCGTGTCCATGAAATGGGGCGACCGTTACCCTGCGATGTTCGTCAATCGCCTGTACGGCATGGTAAAGCGCAACACCACTTGGAATATCCGTTTCGTCTGCTTCACCGACGACGCAACGGGCATCCGACACGAGGTTGAGTGCCAGCCGATGCCCAAGGTCGAGTATGATCCAGCGCTCGGAAAATACTGGCCCAAGCTCGGCCTGATGCAGAAGGATCTCGGCGGCCTGAGCGGCATGACGCTGTTCCTCGATCTCGACCTTGTCATTCTTAGCAACATTGACGCGCTGTTCACCTGCCCCGGCCGCTTCCTCATTATCCGCGAGTGGAAAGACCCCGAGAAAGGCTACGGCAACAGCTCGGTGGTGCGCTATTTTATCGGCGCCGAGAGCGCCGTGCTGGACCGCTTCCATGCTACGCCGCCGCAGGTCATCATCGAAACATATGCCTCCAAGGAACAGAACTTCCTGACCAAGGCGGTCGACGAGGTGGCGTTTTGGCCCCCCGAATGGGTGCCACCGTTCAATCTCGACTGCTTGCCGGCCAATCGCATCGCCCGCTTCTTCGCCAAACCTGCCAAGCCCGAGGGTGCCAAGATCCTCGTGTTTTTTGGCTCCATCACGCCAAGCTCAGCCCTGCGCGGCGAGCACGAACCCAAGAAGCGCGTCGGTACCGGACGATCCTTCCGCCCCACCCTGCGACGCTTTCGGCCAGCCAACTGGATCGCGGACTATTGGACGGAATGATCAGTTCTGAGCAATAAGGGGGTGATACGGTTCGCAGTAGGGAAGTGTTACGGATGAACGATGTCGGACCAGCAATGCCATTGCCCGAGGAATATTCCTGGCTCGAGGGCGGGCAGAGCTACATCGCGTGCGGCTTCTATACCCCCAACTACCTCCCCCAGATTCTGTCGCTGAAGGCGTCGCTGGAAGCCCAGAAGATCAACCACTTCTTGAAGCGCTACGAACCGCGCGGCGGCTGGGAGGCCAACACCCGCATGAAGCCGGTGTTCGTCGATTATTGCCTTAACAAGTTCAAAGGCACCGACATTGTCTACCTCGACGCCGACGCGGTCGTCCGCAAGCCACTCAAAGCCTTCGACAACATGACGTCCGATGTGACGCTGCTGTTCCACCCCACCAAGGAGCGGGGCAAATGGTACTTGCGGATATCGGCCGGCACCGTCGCCGTGCGCAATACACCGGGTGGCCGCAAGTTCGCCAAATTGTGGAAAGATGGCGAAGCCAAAGCGACCACAACGACCGTTGACGAAGATCTCGTCTACATGGCCTTCGCCGACATGGCAGGCGTCTCGATCACGGTCCTGCCGGCCGACTATTATAAGATCTTCGACGCCCCCGGTTCCGACCCGGTCATCGAACATTTCCAGGCCAGCCGCGGTCAGTTCAAGATCCGCAAGACCGTGCGGCGCACGCTCCAAAAGGCAGGCTGGGTACTGGGCGTTCTGGCGCTTGCCTATCTCGTGTGGCGCTGGACGCATGGAGCCTGAGCCGATGTCAGGGCCCCCCGAGATCATCAAGCCCGTCGCGCCCCTGTTTGGCGACGTGACGCTGACCATGATCAGTTGGAAGGCCCAGACGACCATCTGCAAGACGCTCGAATCCTACAAAGCCGCTGGCATCCTCGAGTTGTTCGCAGGCAAGCGGATCCACTTCAACGAGATTGGTCCTGGTGACATCGACATCGCAGAGCGTTACGGCTTCGACCACTCGGGGACGGCAAGCAACACCGGCATCTTCGGCGCGGTCGACGCTGTCTCGGCCCAGGTGCGCACCCCATTCATCCTCTCGCTGGAAAACGACAATCCGCTGGCGACCGATCGAGCCGGTCTCATCGCCATGCTGACGTCGGCGCTGGCCGACATGAAGGCGCGCGACGTACCGGTGTTCATGATGCGCTCGCGCCGTCAACCGGGCGATCCGTTCTGGCGCCGCCAACGCTATGAGCAGCGGTTCAATGTGGTCTGGCCGCTCGGCACCGATCCCTCAAAGCGCCGCGCGATGACCAATCGGCTGGTGCGCGCCTATGAAGATATCCGCCGCAGCAGCTTGCGTGGCAGTGCGATTTACGCCGAGGAAGACCCCACGCTGCGCCATCCGAGTGTGATCGAAAAGACCGCGAATGGTAACTGGCTCACTAGGTCGAACTACATCAACTGGTCGAACTGCGCCGTGCTGGCAAACACCAATTTCCTTCGCAACGTGGTTCTGGACCGCGTCCGCAACCATCCCGCGCCAACCACATTAAATGGTCATCAGGACATCGAAGCCGCCCTCAAGATGGGCGGCTGGTGGCGCAAGCAAGGCTTCCCCATCGGCCAATGCGAACCCGGCCCCTTCACCCACGAGCGGCTGGACAGGTAAGACAGGCACTTCTTTGCCATGGAAAAGAAGGGGGTGGGGGAAGACTTTCCCCCAAACGGGCCGAGGCGAATGCCGACCCGTACAAAGTAGCGATAGCCCACCAATTTGCACTGAAGGCGAAACTTAGCGAACAAACGTCCGCCACCACCAGCCGCGCACAAACTGGTTGTGCTCG
>JANLYB010000219.1:0-4511 GCA_031365425.1 Hyphomicrobiaceae bacterium | reverse complement strand
ACGGTGCCGGCGGCCTGTTTGATCCAGCCGGTGACGCCTTCGGTGGTTGTCATCGAGGGTGGGATCGGCTGGGCGGTGAGGCGGGTGCGGGCGTCGCTGTCGGCTGTGACGGTGATGGCGAACACGCTGGTGCCGCCTGCGAGCTGGTCGAGGAAGTCGGCGAGGGTGCCGCGTTTGGTGGCGTGTTCTAGCCCTGAGACCTGGATGCGTTGCCAGAGCCAGTTGCGGCCGCCTGGCTGGCGCGGTGGATCGGCGTGGAGGATCAAGAGGTCGATGTCGGCGGATAGGGCTGCGGCGTTGAGGGCCGAGAGCGAGATCGTGCGTTCGGGGCCGGATGGGGGGAGGACGGCGAGGTTTGCGCCGTCGAGGCGGGCTGTCAGGATGGCGGTCTGGCGGGGGATGGAGGCGAGGGCGTCAGGCAGGTGGTCGGGGTCGACCGTGTCGATGGCGGCTCCACCCTGGGCGGCGTCGAATTTGGGGGAGGCGGGCAAGGAGGCCGGCGCGCCTGGGACGGCGGCGAGGATGCGCATGCGGGCGGCGTCGAGCGGGCGGCGGAGCTGGGCGAGGGTT
The DNA here is from genome assembly GCA_031365425.1 of Hyphomicrobiaceae bacterium. Taxonomy (GTDB): domain Bacteria; phylum Pseudomonadota; class Alphaproteobacteria; order Rhizobiales; family Hyphomicrobiaceae; genus JANXVY01. Next base: position 3,941 of record JANLYB010000219.1, on the reverse strand, counting down.
TCGAGGAAGCTTTCTTTGTCACCGGCTTCGACGCTGACGCCGGGGCGGAGCATGACCGCAAGCGTGTTGCGCGGGGTGCGGCGGGCTTCGAGGATCACGCCATCGGCAGCGATATAGAGGGCGCTGGTTGCGGGGAGTTCCTTCAGGACGGCGGGGCCTGCAAACAGGCTGTCGCGTGAGAGGACGAGGCGGACGCCGGCGAAGCCATTCTCAGGATTTAGCGCCGCGTCGGGGGCGAGGACGGCGGGGGCGCGTTTCAATTCGGCTGGGGTGCCTGCGGTGAAGGCTTCTCCAGCCGCGTTGGCGAACAGCCAATGGCCTTCTGGTGTGGCGTGAGCGGCGATGGCGGGTGTGGTCGCGTTGCCGGGCAGCGCGCGCAGGGTGCTGGCGGCGGAGGCAAGATCGGCGGCGGCGTAGTGTTGCTGGCCGGTCAGCCAGGACGGCCAGGAGAGGGCTTGGGAAGCGGTTGTGGTGGCAGCGGTTGCAGTCAGCAGGGCGAGCGCGGTGGCCAGCGCTAGTAGGGGGCTTCGCTTTGGAGTGGGCGCGGAGGACGAGAGGGCGGTTCGCGGCATGACTGACCTTTGAGGCGGGGGCAGTGCGCAGTGTAGGAGGAACCGTGCGGCGCGGATAGGGCGCGGCTCAAGCGGGGCGGTGGGCCGTTGGCCGAGGCGGTTTTTGTGATGCGTATTGGCGATACCTGCCGGTAGCATAGTAGCCCGGGCCTCGCGTAGAGGCTTTATGTTACTGGACGTTAGGTAGTGACCGTTTTTTTGGGAAAACTTTGCCTGATGAATTCCCGCCTTTCATTAAGCGTTTGAAATAAATCTCTTTATGCGTTTCTTTCGCACGCGCGAAATCAAACGATAGTTTTCTGATGGTTACTGTGTCACTATAGCGCGGGTGCGCAACTCGTACGCTTGTTATTTTATTCGATGCCCGTTCAGGGTGATTTTTTAGCTTACAGCACTCAACGATTGAGAAACGAGACGTTTAAGAAACGAGACGAGTAATATCCTAACTCTTTATGTTGCTGTTTTTTCAATCTTTTTAGCGATGTAGCGGAGGTGCTCGATATGGAGCCGCCTGAGCTTATTTCCGTATGACTATCCCGCGCCACGTTTCCCAAGCCGGTCGCGCGGGCCGGTAACCCACTTAATTGATACGGCAATGGCCGTAAGTATTAGATTCTATCGTCGCTTGTTGAACGGAACCATCGCCTTGTGGCTGGGGCGGTGACGAGTCGTGCGATTGCACGTTGGCTTGTCAGCGAATGCACTTGCTTTCATTTGCGTAATTGTTGGGGCGGCTTCTGCTGCTCCCGGTTGCTCATGTGACGTATTTTGCAAGGGGAGTATTGGTTATGGATTTATTATTTGAGCTGGTCACCATGCCAGCCGTTTTGGCATTGCTAGCGGTTGTTATTCTGGGGCCCGCCGCTTTTGGAATTTGGCGAAAATCGCACGGATCGCCGGTTCACGAAAAGCTCAATGAAATCATGGCGCAGCTCGCGAAAATCGAGAGCAATAATGGAGCGCTTGGCCAGACCGTCGATAACCTGAAAAACAGTACGGAAAAGCGGTTGGAGGGCATTGAAGCCAGCGTGACGCAATTGAGCGGCAGCATCGGCGAAGTTCAGCGCGAAACGATTGATATCGAAAAGCACGTTGATACTCTGGAACAAAAAACCGAAGTTGCGACGACGAAAGTCGATGCCATCAAGACTCAAGTCGATCTGGATGTCAGCGAATTGAGGCGGATTGAGAGTCAGATCAGGGATAGCGCAAGCAACGTTGATCATAATGCGCGCCAGATCGAGTATCTCGCACACGAAGTCCGCGACCTCGAGCACGAATTTTCGGGCACATCAATCAGAAAATGATGCGACGCAAAGATGATCCGGCGTTGACCGGTCATCGAAGCGTCACGCTGCGTGATAATGGGCTTCAACAATTGATTGCTAGGGAAAACGAATACTCTTTCGCCAGTGGAGGTCAGGCCATGTTGGAACAGATATTGGAATTGATGAGCGGTTCGACTGTGCTAGCCATGGCGCTGGTCATTGCACTGGTGCTGGCGCTTTTTATGGCGTCCGGCCGCACGTTTGCGTCCGCCCGGGAGGAGATGCTGGCCCGTCTGCACGACATCACCATGCGGGTCTCCAATGTCCAGACCGCGTCTGCCGGGCTGGCGACCGATGTCCAGAAATTCGATGCGGGTGTGCAGACCCGGTACGAGTCGCTAAAGGGCAGCATCAGCCGGCTTAGCGGCGTCTTGGGCGATGTGCGGCGCGAGGCGCATTTCGTCGAAAAGCAGGTCTGCAGGCTGGAAACGAAAACCGCGATGGCGACGCATAAGGTTGATGCGGTCGCTCAGCAGGTCAAAGTGGAAGTCAACGAATTAAAGTCTATCGAAGACAAAATCGTCAGCAACATCAGCAAGATCAAGACGTATGGGCAACAAATTGAAGCCCTTGAGCACGAAGTGCGCAGCCTCGAGCGCAAGCGTCTCCACTATCACATTAATAGCAGTATCGGCCTCGTGACCAACACGTCAAGGCAGCTCAGTCAGATCGAACGTGAGGTCCAGGCGCTGAAAGGCCTGGAGAATAGTCATGGGGTCGATCTCAAGCGGATCGACAGCGAAATCAAGAACAGTATTGCGAAAGTCAATCATAACGCGCTGCAGATCAACCACCTGGAACGTGAAGTCCACGTCTTGGAAACCCATGAAGAGCTCAAGAATGGTCATTCCGGGAGCAAAAATGGCACCTATCAGGCCCGGTTGAAGGCGGAGGCAGAGCTCAACAGCGCCTGCCGGAAAATCGAGAAGCTCATGGATGAAACCATCTCGGTCGAGATTGGATGCCAGGTGCTTTATACGTCCGAGCGGCAGGGTCTTATCGTGGCGCAGGATATCGAGGAGCATTACCGCAAGCTGATGGAGCTTGCGGCGTATATCTTCAACGATGTGAGAAAATACTTTGCGCCCGGCACCATTCAAGCCATGGAACTCGAGGCCGAGCAACTGGAGTGGAGCAGGGGAGAACTGTTCACTAATGCCGGCAATCCGGAGACTGCGAGAGCCTATCACCAGCAGGTCAAGGCCTATTTAGTCAAATTGAAAGAGTCGATCTCAAAGAGCCGCCAGTCGATCGCCGCGTAGGGCGCGGTCCAGAGTTATCTGCGCAGGTTAGCATTATGCCAAGGCAAAGCTGGCGGGATGGCCTGCGTCTAAATGATGATCAGATTATTCGAGGAGTGCGTTGCCTATGGCCAAAATATTCATGCGGATTGGGGGCGCCGGCGTGCTGATGTTCATGCTCGCGGGGCAGGCTGTTGCTGTTGAGCGGACCTGCCGGACCGAGATTGTTTCAGCGGGCTCTGCTGCGATCCGGGAGCCGCGTGCGCGGGAAAAAGCAATCGAAAGTTGGCGCGGCCAAGCGGTTGCCAATCATGGCATTTTTTTTGGAAATGAGAAGGAAGCTAACGACGGCAATGGCGTGATGGTTGAACGCTGCGCCCGCACGCTGGTCGGCCTATATGTCTGTCAAGCCCGTGGCCGGCCCTGCCTTGTGAAGCAAGCTGCGCAGTCCGACGAAATCCTCTGCACGCTCGACGACCCCGTACGATGCAATGCTAACGTGAAGTGGGTGCAACGCCGCCTGAACGACCGTGGCGCGAAACTGACGGTGGACGGATTGGAGGGCGACGAAACGGCGCGCGCGATCCGCCGATATAAGCGCAGCAAAAATATGGGCGACGACAACTACATTGACGACAAGCTTCTCGAAGCACTCAAAGGCTGATGTCTGGCTCCGTTCGTGCGGCGAAGCGGGGCGAGATTTACGGAGCGCGTCAGGAGCGCAGTCCTGGGGCCTCTTGGCCGGTGCGGGCGACGTATTCGGTGTAGCCGCCGCCGTATTGGTGGATGCCGCCGGGGGT
>JANLYB010000217.1:0-24377 GCA_031365425.1 Hyphomicrobiaceae bacterium | reverse complement strand
GATACCCCGCATTGGTGTGCTGCGTATTGATCTCATGCACCGCCGCCCCATTGCGCGCCCAAAGCGTCACCGGCTGATTATGCCGCGCCTGCACTTGGGCAAGTGCCGTTCCCCACGCCCCGCCACCCAATACGCTGATCGTGTCCAGTGCCATTTGCTCGCGCCCTCACCTGAGCCCCAGCAATACGTCCTCTCCCCGCTAAAATCCATCTGGGATGACGAGGCGCCGGGATGCGCTTACGATACTGATACCAGCAACGGCGGGGATAACATTTGATCAACCCATCACAGCAAGTCGTCGCTGGCGAAATTCTGGCCTTGCTCGGGACTGGACGTCAGGTCTCGCCTCTCTCCTCGCGGGATGGCGGTTTGACGCTGGCTCAGGCCTATGAGGTCGCGGCCCTCATCCGTGACCTGCGCCAAGGCCGTGGCGAGACGCCGGACGGACGCAAGATCGGTTTCACCAACAGCGCCGTTTGGCACGGACTCGGACTGGAAGGCCCGATCTGGAACTACATGTTCGATACGACCGTCGCCGATCTCCCGGCGCTGGGTTCCTCGTTCAAGCTCCCTGATTGGCCCGAGCCGCGTATTGAGCCCGAGATCGTCCTCCACCTCGCAAAGGCCCCTGAGGCAGGCATGAACGCCGCCCATCTTCTCGCCTGCGTCGACTGGATTGCGCCCGCCTTCGAAATCGTCACCTCGATTTTCCCAAACTGGACCTTCACCGCAGCTGACGCCACGGCAGCCTTCGGCGTTCACGGCGCGTTGCTGCTCGGTAAAAAGCTCATGGTTCCAGAAGACCGCGCGTCGTTCGCCCATGTTCTGACCAGCTTTACCGTGGAACTGATCGGCCCTGACTCAACCCGCCAGCATGGTCACGCCCGCAACGTTTTGGGCGGCCCGATTCAATCACTGGCGTTCCTCGTCAACGAACTTGCCCGCTTCGGCAGCCGCGACCCGCTCCGCGCGGGTGAACTTATCACCACAGGCACCCTGACCGAAGCCATGTCCATCAAGCCCGGTCAAACCTGGGCGGCGAACTTCGCGGGGATCAGCTTGACCGGCCCCAAATTGACCATCGCCTGACGCCGCGCCCTACTTCCCGCTCGGAGCCGGCAGGCTGTTGATGTACGCGATGATCGTATCGACATCGGCGTCCGCGAACTCGATGAGTCCTAACCTTGCGCAAAATCAACTTGCTAGGCTTGGCACTCGCCCACGTTCGCTTTGTCCTAAAAAACTGAGGGTTCGGGAGCTGTGCTCCCGAATGGGTTGTAGGGCGATAGCCCTACGCGCGAAGCACACGACCCCGCCCGCTTACTGCTGCGGAACGGCCGGTGCGCCGGGCCCACGGCGCGCCGTCAGCGGCTTGGGTGCCGCGCGGCAGTAGCCCATCACGGTCGCACCCGTTGCAACCTTATAGCCCGGCAGCCATACGCATCCGGCCATGTTGGCGCATTCCGCCTCGACAAGATCGGTGCACGGCGATGGTGCGCCAGCAGCCGCAGGCGCGGGCTGCGCTTTGTCTTGCGCCAGGGCGACGCCAGCCGCCGTCGCGGCAATCACAAAACCAACGGCGATCAAACGGGTACGCAAGCAAACCTCCTCAAGACAGCACGATCAAGGCACACGCCTTAGACCGCAAGAAACGCTAGAGCACTAAAATTGAACGGCGCCTGAATAAAACCCCATAAAACGGTATAAGTCATTGATTTACCGCATAGAGGCCGCCCCACATCACTTGCGGGCAACCTCCGTATAGGCAAGGTGGGCCAAGTCGCGCGGCCCGAAGTAGGCCACGAAGCCATTCTTGCCGAGTTCTGCAGCCGCGTTCGTAATCAGCGCTTGTTTGTTGATATACTCGACGCATAACACGAGCTTCTTGTCGGCGCGCAGTTTCGACAACAGCCGCGTCGTCTCCTTGATCGACGGATCATCGTTGCGCTCTGGCTCTTTGAACGGGTTCTTGGGGTCGAACAGCCCCTCCGAATACAGCAGGCTTTCCTTGCCGATGCCGTCGACCGCCATCCGGTAAACGTCGTCGTCGAGCAACCCTTCCGCGTTCTGTGCGATGGTCAGGAAGTTGGGATTGCGGATCTTGGTGACCGTCGAAATCTTGCGCACGAATTGGATCATGAGATCGCTGGCGATGGTGCCGGCTGGCGTCTTGCCCTGGTATTCGTCGGCAATATCGATCTTGTCGAGATAGATGCCGTCAAAGCCTGCATCCATGATCCGGTTGATGTAGCTGTCGGTGTCGTTGAGGATCAGGTTTTGCCACTCCCGCTCCCAGTACTTGACCGTCAGGTTGCCCGGCCATTCGGGATTTTCCTTTTCGATCAGCGGCGTGCGGTTGCGCACGTCGCCCCAGTTCCGGTCGCCCCAATAGTAGCGATAATTCTCCGCTTCCCCGATGGAGATGTAGGCGATGACGAAACGGCGGCTGCCGTCGGGCTTCTTCTTCATCTGCGCGAGTTCGGTGGGCGTGAACGGGCCGCCGACTGCCGGATCGCGCTGAAAGTCGATGACGACCAAATCATAGGGCGACTTTGCGACAACCGAGGGCTCGTCGTTCTGGAGCTGGTAGCCCCAGGTCTTGATCTCGATGCCCTGCACCACGTTGTCGGCGGCAAGCACTGGTCCAGCCAGCGCGGCCAACCCCATCAACAGCGCGAACCCCACTGTTCGCGAGCCAGCACCCATACGTTTTGAGACCATGCCACACTCTCGTTTGCGTCTCGCAGTCACCCAGTCACTATATCGGCACCAGCGCGCGGCGGCAGGCCAAAAATAGCACAGCCGTCAAACAATCGAAAATTCCAGCGCTTCCCGCTCCGCCCTCCGCAGTCTATAACCCTTCGACGATACCGGCCAGCGGAAGATATGTGCCTCTTCCGCTACGCCGCTGGCCGAGCGCCGAATAGGAGCCGGCGTGAGCGCCGGACTCAAAAGATTTGACTCTCTAGCGGTCAAATCTTTTGCGAGAAGAAAAAGTTCTGAGGGATTGCGCTTATGGGACGACTACCATCGGTCAACCGCCGCCGTTTTGGATTGGGCCTGTCGGCCAGCGCCATCGCGGCAATCATCGCCTCGGGCAGCGTGGTCGCTCAGCCCACCATCGATGATTGGAAACAGCTCGCGGCTTTGTCTGAGGAAGCGCGCAAGCTCGGCATCAACGTCGCCCAGATCTCAGTCCCTGACAGTGCGGCACCACAGTTCAAAGAGATCGTCCGCGCCATTGTCGATTTCATCGACGACGTGGATGAACCTGCCGTTCTGTCGGGCACTAATGCCGACGCCGCAAAGAGCATGATTAAGCGCGCCCAAGCCCTGCTCAACGCCATCAACGCCCGCGAACGCCAGCCGCGTCAGAAATCTGAACTCGAACCCCCCGCGCTGTTTTCGTTCAGTGGTCTCATCGGCCCTGCGAACGCGCAAACTGTCGATGCTTCAAAGCGTTACGCCCTGTACCGCGATGGTTACCTCGAACTCTTCGACACCTGCAAAGTGACCCCCGAACACCAATCGACCGTCGATTGGTACGTCTCCAAGCTGACCAGCGCGAAATACCGTGCCGCTTACGAAAAGCTCGAAGACGACATTTGCGTGCCCTGGTACTTCATCGGCGTGATCCATGCCCTGGAAGCCAGCTTCAACTTCGAAGCTCACCTCCATAACGGCGACCCGCTTTCAAAGCGTACCGTCCAGGTTCCAGCCGGCCGCCCCGAAAAATGGCTCCCGCCGTCCGACTGGCAATCGAGCGCCAAAGACGCGCTGGCCTATGAAAAGTTCACCGAACACTTGGATTGGAATCTAGCCCGCCTGCTGTTCCGCCTCGAAACCTACAACGGCTTCCGCTCGCGCGAACTCCACAACACCAACTCGCCCTACCTGTGGAGCTTTTCCAACCACTACACCAAGGGCAAGTTCATCGCCGACAACCAGTGGTCCTCCACCGCCGTCTCCCAGCAATGCGGCGCCGCCGTCATGATCAAACAACTCGTCGACAAAAAACTCGTCCAGTTGATTGTTTGAGTTCGATCCGTAGGGTGCAATAGCGCAGCGTATTGCACCGGTTGCTCCTGCCGCGAGTCCCGCCCCAAAACGGCGCAATACGCCAAGAGGCTATTGCGCCCTACAATTGCGCATGACACGCACTGGTCCGCTGATTAGTAGCGACCGCGAGACCCAAGCCTCCGACGCGCAGCGTCCGGGGAGCCACGCGACCCGGCGCGAGCGCCGCCCCGGCCGGAGCGCGACCAGCGCGTGAGGCCACATCAGAGATCAAAGCGATGCGCAGCATCGAGGGGAGCCACGCGACCCGCGGCGAGTCGCGCCCCGGCCGGAGCGCGACCAGCGCGTGAGGCCACATCAGTGCAACGTATCTTCCGGACCCCGCTTCGATGGGTCCTCGGCCTTGCGCCGGGCGATCTCGCGGTTCCGTGCCTCCAGGAAATTCTGCAGCTCGACCGACTCGCCCTTTGTCCGCCGCCCCGATACCGAGCCATCGACCTTGGGCGTCGTAAACCGCCGCGTGAACCAGCCGAACGGACGGCCAATGCGCCGCCAAGCCCGCTGGGTCGCCGAAGGCAGCTTATTGCCCTCCATCAGCCGGTAGGAAACCTTGCCGGGGTTGTCGGGATCCTGCTCCGGCGGGCCCAATTTGACGCCGCGCCCGGCAATGAGCGTGTCGCCGCGCTTATGTGAGGGCTTCATTGGCCCCACGGGCCGCTTTGCGCCTGTGTTCCGCATGGTTGCAACCAGCAGAACCATCAGTGCCAACGTCAGGATCGACATCATCGTAATTCGCGCCTCAAATGCCGCTCAACCTGGACTATCCCTTCCCTGGGTCCTGCTTTATGATACAGCACCCGGGCAGTCTTGTGGCAATTCTTATCGACTTGGAGACACAAGCCCTTCTGCCAGTTTCCGGACTTAAGGACATCATGACCCTGCCCGATTTCAACATGATCGACCCCTTCGGCCGCAACGTTAGCTATCTGCGCGTGTCGGTCACTGACCGCTGCGACTTCCGATGCGTTTATTGCATGTCGGAACACATGACGTTCCTGCCCAAGAAGGACCTGCTGTCACTAGAAGAACTCGATCGGCTGTGCTCGGCCTTCGTCGCTCGCGGTGTCACTAAGTTGCGCATCACCGGCGGCGAACCACTGGTCCGTAAAAACATCATCTGGCTGTTCCGCGCCCTGTCCCGTCACTTGGAGTCGGGCTCACTCGAAGAGCTGACGCTGACCACCAACGGCAGCCAGCTCAAGACCCACGCCGCTGACCTGTTCGCCTGTGGTGTCCGCCGGATCAACGTCTCGCTCGACACCCTCGACCCGGCCCGCTTCAAGCAGATCACCCGCTGGGGCGATTTTCAGACCGTCATCGACGGCATCGACGCCGCCCAAAAGGCGGGCCTCGCCGTCAAGATCAATGCCGTTGCCTTGAAAGACGTCAACGAGCACGAGATCGAAGACCTGATGACGTTCGCCCACGACCGCGGCGCGGACTTAACGCTCATCGAAACCATGCCGCTCGGCGACATCGACGGCGACCGCACCGATCAATACCTGCCGCTGTCCGTCGTCCGCGCCCGCCTCATGGACCGCTACACGCTGGAAGACATTCCCTACCGCACCGGCGGCCCGGCCCGCTACGTGCGCATTAAGCAAACCGGCGGCCGCCTCGGCTTCATCACGCCGTTGACCCACAATTTCTGCGAAAGCTGCAACCGCGTACGTCTGACGTGTACCGGAACGCTCTACATGTGCCTGGGCCAAGACGACGCTGCCGACCTTCGCGGGGTCATGCGCGCCAACCCCACGAGCGACGACGCCCTCCATCTCGCGATCACGGAAGCCATTTCCCGCAAACCCAAAGGCCATGATTTCGTCATCGACCGCACCACCAAAAAGCCAGCCGTCAGCCGCCACATGAGCGTTACGGGGGGATAAGTCTAGAAGCCAGGATGAGCGCAACCCAATCTAGCGGCCAGCTCTTGCTGGCCGAAGCGCCGAAGAGGCGCCGGCGCGAGCGCCGGACTCAAAGTTTCTGACCATCTTCTGGTCAGAAACTTTGTAAGCAAGGAGTGCATATGTCAAAGTATGGGATGGGCCTCATAAAGGGTGCGGACCTGGGACGCCGCCAGCTCATCGCATTCGCAATCCTCTCTGCCATTGTCAACGGCCTCGTCACCGCCGGCGTTGGCGCTTGGCTCGCCCAAACCTATTCCGCGTATCAGAAAAAAACCACCGCCATCCAAAACATCGCCGACCTCGTCTATGAGCGCCGCACCCGCGCCGGCATGGTCGTATGGGCCATCAAACGTAACGCCGAATTGGATGAACTGCGCTACCGCAAACGTGCCTACGACGAAGCCTTCGTCGCCTGGAACACCAAGACACAACGAAACATTTTCATGATCCGCGACATATCCGGCCAGAAGGGCGTCACGCGCCTTGAAACCCAGTTCCAGGACCTCCTCGTCCCCGCCCTCACCGCGACCGACCATTGCCTGACGAAAGCCTACGACCTGCGCCTGACCGGCGGCGACGCTCTACCCGTGCTCGACGCCTGCCGCATGGCAGAGCTCCACCAGTTCACGCTCGACTGCGCCGCAACCTTCACCAATGAGCTTGACCGCCTCACCCGCCTGTCGTTCCTGCCCTGGTCCTCAAACAGCGAAGAAACCCGCAAAGCCGTCGAAGCCCGGATCGACAAAGTCTGCACGGTGCTCCCAGTCCCCAAACCCGCGCCAGAAATCGTCAAAGCGCCTACTCCCCAACCTGCCGGAAACGCCGCAACCGTCACGCCCATTATCAGCCTGCCGAGTTCGGACAGTTCGTCCTCCAACCCTGCCACGTCACTTGCTCCCGCCCTTCCAGACGCTGCAAAGTGATGCCCTCTCGAATTTCGTCATCCCGGCGAAGGCCGGGACCCAAGCAAGCCAGTTTTGGGCGGAACGCCACCCGCCAAGCTCACTCCGAGGCCCCATGACGACCACGCACACGAGCCTTCCACGGCACCGCAAATGGTACCACCCGCGCGCGATCTGGCGTTCGCTGCTGCTGCGTCCGCGCGTGTTCATGGGCGCATTCGCTGGCATCGGCGCACTCGTCCTGCTCCCGCACATTTTTAAGCCCGCCGTCCGTTATGCGCTGGCCTGGGACATCGGCGGGCTCGTCTATATCGTCCTGGCCTTACATCTGATGACCCGTTTTAATTCCGAAAGACTGCGGGCCCGCGCAGCACGTGCCGACGACGGTGGCGCAGTCATTCTTATCCTCATCCTGGTCGCCATTCTGGCGAGTTTCGCCGCCATGGCGGGTCTGGCCGGCGAAGTGAAGGACGCGCCCAAGGCCGAAAAGTATTTATACCTGGGCCTCGCAGGCTTCACGCTGTTTATCTCCTGGCTTGTGACCCAGCTTGTTTTTACGATCCACTACGCCCACCAGCACTACCGCCTCTCCGTCGACGGCACTCAGGGCACCGCGCTCGTCTTCCCCGCTGACGACAAGCCCGACTACTGGGACTTCTTCTATTTCGCGACCTCTATCGGCGCGACCTCCCAGACCTCCGACGTCTCGATCCGCTCCAAATCCATGCGCCGCCTCGTCACTCTCCACGCGGTCGTGTCGTTTTTCTTCAACACAATGGTCTTAGCCATCACGATCAATATCGCCGCCGGCCTAATTTAAGCCTCACTCGCGCTCCCAAAAAATGACTGTTTTCCCCCTCTCCCCCTGGGGAGAGGGTTGGGGTGAGGGGTGTTCGCAATAGGTTGGGATTGCAGCGAAGCCCCCTCATCTGCCCGTGATCGCGAAGCGATTCTTCGCATCGACGGGCATCTTCTCCCCAGGGGGAGGAGGAAGAATGCCTCTTTATCGCGTATGGAACTTACGCCGCGCAGCGAATTTGTGCGGACCCCAAATTCAGCTATAAGCCGCACTTTCCTCCTTTAACCGCAAGCCGAATCCACCCATGTCCACGAAAACCAGCTCCGCCTCATCCGTCCGCCCCGAGTGGACCAACGCGCGCCGCATCGTCGTCAAGATCGGCTCGGCGCTGCTGGCTGACCGTGCGACGGGCGCGCTGAAGGCGGAATGGCTGGCGTCCATGCTGGACGACGTGGCAGCGCTTGCAGCGCAAGGCAAACAGATCGTTCTAGTCTCCTCAGGCGCCATTGCGCTGGGCCGCCACGCCCTGAACCTCCCCAAAGGTCCACTCGCACTCGAACAGAGCCAGGCAGCCGCGAGCGTCGGCCAGATCAGTCTCGCCCACGCCTACCAGGACTTGTGCGCCAAGCGTGGGCTGACCGCGGCTCAAATCCTGCTGACCTTGGGCGATACCGAACAGCGCCGCCGCTACCTCAACGCGCGCCAGACCCTCGAAACGCTGCTCGCGCTTGGCGCTATCCCCGTCGTCAACGAAAACGACACGGTCGCGACCACCGAAATCCGTTACGGCGACAACGACCGCCTCTCGGCCCGCGTCGCAAGCATGGTTTCCGCCGACTGCCTCGTGCTGCTCTCCGATATCGACGGCCTTTACACCGCGCCGCCTGCAAACAATCCGGATGCCCGTCACATTCCCCTCGTCACTGCCATCACGGCCGAGATCGAAGCGATGGCCGGAGATGCCGGAACCGAGTTGTCGAAAGGCGGCATGAAAACCAAGGTGGAGGCGGGCAAGATCGCGCTTGCCGCCGGCACCAACATGGTGATCACGACCGGTAAGGTGATGAACCCGCTGCGTGCCATCGCGCAAGGCTCAACCGTGACGTGGTTCCTGGCCGGCACCGATCCGGTCACCGCCAAGAAGCGCTGGATCGCAGGCCAACTCGAACCCAAGGGCCAGATCCACATCGACGCTGGAGCCGAACGCGCATTGGCGGCGGGCAAGAGCCTCCTGCCCGCGGGCGTCACCCGCGTCGATGGCTCGTTTGACCGCGGCGACGCCGTTATCATCCGTGCCCACGATGGCCGCGAGATCGGTCGCGGTCTCATCGCCTACGGCAAAGCCGACGCCGAACGGATTGCGGGCAAACGATCAGGCGAAATCGAAGGCATATTGGGATTTTCCGGACGCGACTTCCTTGTTCATCGCGATGACATGGCCTTAAGCCGCATTTAGTATTCGCTGGAGACACCATTTTAAAAAGCATTCATTACAATTTTTTTGAATAACTGTATTCGCAATACAGCCAAAATTAATAGCCTTGCCTCTACGTTAAGCACGGTTGCAGCCGCAGGCGTGAGTATCTCCATGTTCGTTCCCTCCCCAGAGCCATCGCTCGGCGCATGTGATCGCGGCTCGGTCGCCATCACATTTGGATTGATCATGAGCGTCCTGTTGCTCTTCATCGGTCTAGCCGTTGATATTGCTCGCCTCAACTATGTGAGAACCCAGATCCAAGCGAGCCTGGACGCCGCAAGCCTGGCCGCGGCCAAGCTGCTGGACACACAGACGACAACGGCGTCGGAGGTCCAGGCCATGGCGGCTGCCTATTTCCAAGCCAACATCAAAAACGATAAACTGCATGGCGCAACGCTGGCCCATTTCACTGCGACTCCCGATTTCACCACCGGAACAGTGAAAGCAACCGTCGACGTCGATTTGCCGATGTATTTCGCCCGTGCCGGCAAATCGCTGAAATCGATGGCGTTTAAGCCGACGGCTGCCGCGACCTATAAAACTTTGCGATTGGAAGTCGCCGTGGTGCTGGATACCACCGGCTCGATGAATGAGCCGTCCGCCGATGGCACACCCAAAATCCAGGCACTGAAAACCGTTGCCAAGGACTTTATCGACGCGCTCTACAGCCACAATCCTCAGCCCGGCTTCGTACGCGTCGGCCTCATTCCCTATTCGGCATCGATTAACATCGGTTCGATGGCTAGCGGCGTTGCCGGCTTTGGCTCTGACAATTGCGTCGTCGACCGCGCTGGCGCGGCGGCATACACCGATGCGCCGCCGTCGTGGGCAGCCCCCATCAGCCGCGGCAGCACGGCAATGAACCCGTATTACTATTGCCCAACTGTGTCCGGGCTTCCCTTGCAGGATCTGCGCGATCTCACGTTACGTGCCAGTTTCAAGTCGACCATCGATGGCTTCAGCGCGAATGGCGGCACAGCTGGCCACATCGGCGCAGCCTGGGGCTGGTATATGCTGTCACCAAACTGGGCCGGTACATGGGGTACCTATGCCGCGCGTCCCTACGCCGATAATGTCCAGAAGATCATCATTCTCTTGACCGATGGCATGTTCAACTCCGCCTACAACAACGGCGGCGGTACCCTCGTCCCGCCCGAATCGACCGACCCAGCCATTGCAGGTAGCTCGCCAAATCAGGCCCTGAACATCTGCGCCAACATCAAAGCCGCAGCTCCCGCAGGCCAAGCCATCACGATCTACACCATCGGTTTCACCACGCCTCCCGAAGCCGAAGCGTTGCTGAAAACCTGTGGCGGTGAGGCAAACTTCTATTCCGCCGATAACTCCAGCCAGCTCAAAGCCTCCTTCGCCGACATCGTCTCCCGGCTGACCAACTTGCGCGTCGCCAGTTAAAAAAAGGCGGCATCTCTGCCGCCTTCTTTTTTAAGCCTTCTTATTCTGCCGGTGCGAGATCAGATCGTCCACGACGGCTGGATCGGCTAGCGTCGAGGTATCCCCCAGCGAACCGAAATCGTCCTCGGCGATTTTGCGCAGAATACGCCGCATAATCTTACCTGAACGCGTCTTGGGCAAGCCCGGAGCAAACTGCAGCAGATCCGGCGAGGCAATCGGCCCGATCTCCTTGCGCACGTGCGCCACCAGTTCCTTTTTCAAGGCGTCGCTTGGCTCAACCCCCTGGTTCAGCGTGACGTAGCAATAAATGCCCTGTCCCTTGACGTCGTGCGGATAGCCCACGACGGCGGCTTCGGCAACCTTGGGGTGAGACACCAGTGCGCTCTCGACTTCGGCGGTTCCCATGCGATGGCCGGACACGTTGATGACGTCATCGACGCGGCCCGTGATCCAGTAGTACCCGTCGTCGTCGCGGCGGCATCCATCGCCCGTGAAGTACATCCCCTTGTAGGCCGAGAAATACGTCTGCACGTACCGCTCGTGATCGCGGAATACCGAGCGCGCGATGCCGGGCCAAGCATCGAGAATGACGAGATTGCCCGATGTCGGGCCTTCAAGCAGAACGCCCTTGTCATCGACAAGCGCCGGCTGGATCCCAAAGAATGGCCGCGTCGCCGAACCCGGCTTCGTCGCAATCGCGCCCGGAAGCGGCGTAATCATGATGCCGCCGGTTTCCGTCTGCCACCACGTATCCACGATCGGGCAGCGGCCTTCGCCAACCACATGATAATACCATTCCCAGGCTTCCGGATTGATCGGCTCGCCGACCGACCCCAGCAGGCGCAGCGACGACCGGCTCGTGCGCTTCACGAAGTCGTCGCCGTTGGCCATCAGCGCGCGGATCGCGGTCGGCGCTGTATAAAAGATGTTGACCTTCCACTTGTCGACGACGTGCCAGAACCGCGACGGCGTCGGATAGTTCGGCACCCCTTCAAACATCAGCGTGGTCGCCCCGTTCGCGAGCGGGCCGTACACGATGTAGCTGTGGCCCGTGACCCAGCCTACGTCGGCGGTGCACCAGTAAATATCGCCGTCGTGATAATCGAACACGTACTGATGCGTCATCGCGGCATATGTGAGATATCCGCCCGTCGTGTGCAGCACGCCCTTGGGCTTACCCGTCGAGCCAGACGTGTAGAGAATGAACAGCGGATCTTCCGCGTTCATTTCTTCTACGGGGCAGTCGGAAGAAACCTTCACCAGTTCTTCGTGAAGCCACAGATCGCGGCCAGCCGTCATCGTGACAGTCCCGCCGGTATGGCGCACGACCAGCAGCTTTTCCTTACCCTTGCCAACCTTGTTCAACGCTTCATCGGCATTCTTCTTGAGCGGCACAGCCTTGCCGCCGCGCAGGCCTTCGTCTGCCGTGATGATGAACGTCGAATCGGCATCCTCGATGCGTCCGGCGAGCGCGTCCGGCGAGAACCCGCCGAACACGATCGAATGCACCGCGCCGATACGTGCGCAGGCGAGCATCGCGTAGGCCGCTTCTGGGATCATCGGCAGATAGATCGTAACCCGGTCGCCTTTGGTGACGCCGTGGGCTTTCAAAACGTTTGCGAATTTCGAAACCCGCTCATGCAGTTGCCGGTACGTGATCGTCGAATCGACGGTTGGGTCATCACCCTCGAAAATGATGGCGACTTGATCGGCCCGCGTCGCCAGATGCCGGTCGACACAGTTGGCGCAGACGTTGAGCGTGCCGTCGTCGTACCACTTGATCGAGACGTTGTTGGTGTCGAAGCTCGTGTTCTTGACCTTCGTATATGGCTTGATCCAGTCTAGCCTGCGGCCCATCTCGCCCCAAAACCCAACGGGGTCTTTCACCGAGCGCTCATACATCTTTTTGTAGGCGGCATCGTCCACCCAGGCGCGCTTCGCCCACTCGGCTGGAACCGGATACGTCTTATGGTTCATGGTCGTTTCCTCAGTCGTCGTGTTTTTATTGAAACCAATATGACCGGTCATGCATCTGCGCGCAAACGGCACAAGCGTTCCATGTGACTTATGTACGAGACCGCAACAGTAAAAACGCCCGGCCACCAATGAAGGTCGCCGGGCGTTGGGCTCATTTCTAAGCGGCCCGCAGGGCTGAAGTGCGCTAGTGCGCCGCCGGCGCGAGCGCCGGACTCAAAAGGTTTGGCCCACTTAGGCCAAACCTTTTGCAACAGAGCTTACTCCGCAGCCGATTTGCGAGCAGCGAGCGGTCCGGCAGCGCGAACGTCGGCATCGACGTGCGAGGCAAAACGCTCGAAGTTCTTGTTGAACATCTCTACCAGGCGCGCCGCCATTTCGTCGTACGCCTTGGCATCTGCCCAGGTTTCGCGCGGCGTGAGGATCTTGGCATCGACGCCCGCGAGCGACAGCGGAACCTGGAAGCCGAACACCGCGTCCGTGCGCATCTGCTGGTTCTTGAGTTCACCCGATAGTGCCGCCGAGAGCAATGCGCGCGTCGCCTTGATCGGCATGCGCGAGCCGGTGCCGTACTTGCCGCCAGTCCAGCCGGTGTTGACGAGCCAGCAGTCAACCTTGTGTTCTGCGATTAGCGCGCGCAACAGGTTTCCGTAAACCGTGGCGTGACGCGGCATGAATGGCGCGCCAAAGCATGTCGAGAACGTGGCCGAAGGTTCGTTGCCCATGCCCTTTTCCGTACCGGCAACCTTCGCGGTGTAACCCGACAGGAAGTGATACATGGCTTGGCTGGGGGTAAGCTTGGCGATCGGAGGCAGCACGCCGAACGCGTCGGCGGTCAGCATGACGATGTTCTTGGGGTGACCGGCGGTGCCCGTCGCACTGGCATTGCGGATGAAGTCGAGTGGATAGGCCGAACGCGCGTTTTCCGCGAGCGAGCCGTCGTCGAAATCGGGAACGCGGGTTTTGTCAGATAGAACGACGTTTTCGAGCACGGTCAAGAAGCGGCTGGAGGCGGCGAAAATATCAGGCTCGGCTTCCTTGGACAGACGGATCGTCTTGGCGTAGCAGCCGCCTTCGAAATTGAAGATGCCTTTTTCCGACCAGCCATGCTCGTCGTCGCCCAGAAGCGTGCGGTTCGGGTCGGCCGAGAGCGTCGTCTTGCCAGTGCCGGAGAGACCGAAGAACACAGCCGATTCTTTGCCATCGTTCGACACGTTGGCCGAGCAGTGCATCGGCATGACGCCCTTGGGCGGCAGGATGTAATTGAGGAACGAGAATACGCTCTTCTTGGTTTCGCCGGCGTAGCTGGTGCCGCCGATCAGCACGAGGCGCCGGGTGAAGTCGCAGGCGATCACGGTTTCGCTGCGGCAGCCGTGCTTTTTAGGGTCGGCGCGGAAGCCCGGAAAGTTCACGACCGTGAAGTCCGGCTTGAATCCTGTCTGCTCGTCAGAGCCCGGGCGGCGCAGCATGTGGTTGATGAACAGGCCATGCCAGGCGAGTTCGGCGAAAATGCGGGTAGGCAGGCGATGGGTCTTGTCGGCCCCGCCAAACAGATCCTGAACGAAGATGTCCTTGTCCTTGGCGTAGGCGAGGAAGTCCTTAAGCAGCACGTCGAAGTGCGCAGGGCTCATGGGCTTGTTGTTATCCCACCAGATTGTGCTTTTGGTTTCGGCATCTTCGACGATGAACTTATCCTGCGCCGAGCGGCCGGTGTGCGCGCCCGTCTTCGCCATGAACGCGCCAGTGCACGCAAGCTCGCCTTCGCCGTTCTTGACGGCGATTTCGACGAGCTCCGTCGCCGTGTTGTTATGGTGCAGCTTGCCGCATGCTGAGAGCGGGAACAGTTCGATGGTCATGAGGGCCTGTCGTTAAGAAGCGATGACAATGATGAGATGACATGGGCGATCGGAATCGACCGCTCGCGGGTATTGCTACCCAAAGGTCTAGCCGGATCGGCTTAGCGAGGTCACTGTCATAGCACAATCTGGCCGAAAGTCGGGCATGTCGCACCTCCGAATCCGTAGGCAAAACGTAGTATGAAATACCCCCGCATGCAGCTCTCTGCTCTAAAACGGCCAGCTCTTGCTGGCCGGAGCGGCCAAGGGCCGCCGGCGCGAGCGCCGGACTCCAAAAAAGAGTGACAGTGCGGCATCAACCCTGGATCAAATGCGCCACTGTTTCAGCAAATTATCCTTGTGTAAGGACTTCTTCAGCCATCCACGTGGTAAATGCTCAGCCATTGGTGTCCGCTTTCGCCCGCACGCTCCGCTCGATGCAATCATGAAATCTTGAGACCCATGGCTGAATCCGGAAAAATTCCGCACTTCTCGGTCGTTACCAGCGACAGCGCGACGGCGTCCATGCGTCCGCAGCCGCAACCTGAGGTGATGGGCGACTCAGCCCTCGTCGCCCTGGCTGCCATCGCCGCGCACTACCGCATCGCCGCCGACCCTGCCCAGATGAGCCACGAACTGGGCCTGGGCGAATCGCTGGCCAACGGCGAACACGTCGTCCGCGCCGCTCGCAAAATCGGCCTCAAGGCAACGCTGTTGACCAAACAGGCGGTCAAGCGCCTGAAAACCGTCCCGCTCCCGGCCATTGTCGGCCTCACGGATGGCACCTATGGCGTCGTCACCCACCGCAGCCCGGACGGCCAGCTCCGCTACGTCAATCCGCTCGCCCGCTCCCAGGTCGTGGAAAAAATCGAAGACTTCGCGCAGCGTTGGTCGGGCAGTGTCGTGCTCATCACGCGGCGTGCGGGCGGTGCCGGTATCGATCCGCGCAAATTCGAATTCAGCTGGTTTCTGCCCTCCATCTGGCGCTACCGCAGGCCGCTCGGTCACGTCCTGATCGCCTCGCTGTTCGTCCAGATCTTCGCCCTCATCACACCGCTGTTCTTCCAGGTTGTGATCGACAAGGTCCTGCTCCACAAAGGCATGTCGACCCTGATCGTCGTCACTGTCGGATTGCTCGTCATCGGTCTGTTCGACGTGATCCTCCAATACCTGCGGTCCTACGCCCTCAACCACACCACGAGCCGCATCGATGTCGAACTGGGAAGCCGCCTGTTCGATCACCTCCTCAAGCTGCCGCTGGGCTACTTCGAAACCCGCGCCGCCGGTCAGACCGTTGCCCGCATGCGCGAACTCGAAACCATCCGCTCGTTCCTGACTGGTCAGGGTCTCTCGTCGGCCATCGACCTCATCTTCGCCCTGATCTTCATCTCAGTCATGTGGATGTACTCGCCCACCCTCACCCTGATCGTCATCGCCTCGATCCCGCTTTACCTCATCATCGCCTTCTCGATCCGCCCGATCCTGCGCGACAAGATCAACGAACGCTTTAATCGTGGCGCGCTGAGCCAGCAGTTCCTCGTCGAATCCGTCGTCGGCATCCAGACCCTGAAAGCCGCGGCCGTCGAGCCGATGCTGCGCAACCAATGGGAAGAAAAGCTCGCCGCCTACGTTAAGACCTCGTTCGACGCAGTCATGCTCTCAACGCTGGGCCAGAACGCGATCCAATACGTCAGTAAGGCAACCACCGCTCTCGTCCTCTTCTTCGGCGCGCAGGCTGTCATTAGCGGTGAACTGACCGTCGGCGGCCTCGTCGCCTTCAACATGATGATGGGTCAAGCCACCCAGCCGATCCTGCGCCTGTCCCAACTGTGGCAGGACTTCCAGCAGGTCCAGATCTCGGTCGAACGCTTAGGCGACATCCTGAACGCCGTCCCCGAAAGCCGCCAGCTCTCGAACGCGACGCTCCCCCCGGCGCGCGGCGCCATCAAGATCGAAAGCATCGACTTCCGCTATGTCCAAGGCGGACCCGAAGTCCTGAAGGGCGTCACGCTCGACATCCCCGAAGGTCAGGTCATCGGCATCGTCGGCCCCTCGGGCTCCGGCAAGTCCACGCTTACCAAACTCATCCAGCGCCTGTATCGCCCCGAACGCGGCCAGATCCTGCTCGACGGCATTGACATCTCGCAGGTCGATACCGCGTGGCTCCGTCGCCAGATCGGCGTCGTCCTCCAGGAAAACCTGCTGTTCAATCGCACGATCCATGAAAACATCGCGCTCGCCAATCCCGGCCTGCCGCGTGCCCATGTCATCGCCGCCGCCCGCCTCGCCGGTGCCGACGAATTCATCACCCGCATGCCGATGGGCTACGACACCATGATCGAGGAGCGCGGCGCCAATCTCTCCGGCGGTCAGCGCCAGCGCATCGCCATCGCCCGCGCGCTCGCAACCAAGCCCCGCATCCTCATCCTTGACGAAGCAACCTCGGCGCTCGACTACGAAAGCGAACGCATCATCCAGTCGAACATGCGCTCCATCACCAAGGGCCGCACGGTCATTATCATCGCCCACCGCCTTGCCGCCGTCCGCAATTGCGACCGCATCATCGCCATCAGGGACGGCGCGGTTGTCGAGGACGGCACACACGCCGAACTGCTGGATAGGCCGGGCGGCGTCTACGCCAAGCTCTGGCGCATGCAGTCCGAACCGGTCGAAGGGTGATGCCCATGTTCGCTCTCTGGCCCGCGTTTGCATTCTTGGCCGTCTCTATCCCGGCTGCGCCCGAGGGATCTGACGGTGCAGCATCCGCCTCCCTGGTGCTGCTTGGCAGCGAGATCGCACTCGTTCTCCTTTTGCTGGCCCTCGCATTCAAGCGCCTGCGCAAATATCGTGAGCATGCGAGCCTGTCCGGCGCAGCGTCAACGGTCGCATCAACCGCCGCCTCCATGGCATCGACCGTCGCTTCAACAGCCTCCGATGTGGCAACCTCCACGGCAGTCGCGGTCACGAAAGCCACCGCAGCCGTTGCCTACGCCGCGCCCACTTTGCCCGGCGAGATGACGCGCGATCTCGATCCCACCGACCGCGAATTTCTCCCCGCCGCCCTCGAACTGCTCGAAACCCCGCCCTCCCCGGTGAGCATCGCAGGCATCTGGCTCATCTGCAGCGCCGTCCTCGTCGCGCTCGTCTGGTCCTATTTCGGCAAGCTCGACATCCATGCGGTCGCCCAAGGCCGCATCCAGCCCTCAGGCCGCTCGAAAGTCATCCAGCCCGTGGAAGCAGGCAAAGTCGTCGCGATCTTCGTCGAAAACGGCACCCGCGTAAAATCAGGCGACATCCTGCTCGAACTCGACCCGACCGAAACCGGCGCCGACCGCCAGTCCCAGACCCGCGATTTGGAATCCGCCCGTGCCGAAGCCGCGCGCCGCCGTGTCGCGATCAAAGTCGCCCGCGACACCGACCGCTCGCTTGCGCCCAAACCCATCGCCTTCGACTCAACCATTTCCGACGCTGTGCGCCAGCGCGAAGAACTGGTCCTCGCCGGCGATCTCGGCCAGCTCAAATCGAGCCGCTCTAATCAGGTCGCGCAATTGGCCGAGCGCATTGCCACCAAGGAAAAGCTCACCGCCAGCATCCAGTCGCGCGAGAAGGTTATCGCACTCGCCAAAGAGCGTGTGGACATGCGCACGCAGTTGAATGACCAAGGCTCTCTTTCCCGCGCCCTCGTAATCGAAGTACTATCGCAATACGAAGCCCAGGTGACGACCCAGATTGCCGAGAAGGGCCAGCTCGTCGAAACCGAAGCCGCCATTAATACCGTCGCATCCAAGATCGAGGAACTGATCAGCCAGTTCGTCTCCGACCAGTCCGGCAAGCTCGCCGAAGCCGAACGCAAGGCCGACCGCATCGCCCAGGACGTCGTCAAAGCGACCGCCAAGAACGAGCGCGCCACACTGAAGTCGCCGATCACCGGCACGGTCCAGCAGCTGGCGATTTCGACCGTCGGTCAGGTCGTCAGCGGCGCGCAATCCCTGATGACCATTGTCCCCTCTGACGGCCCCATCGAAATCGAAGCGATGATCCAGAACCAGGACATCGGCTTCGTCGAACCCGGCCAGGAAGCCGTCATCAAGATCGAAGCCTTCCCCTTCACCCGCTACGGCTCGATATCGGGCAAAGTCGCCCGCGTCTCCCGCGACGCCGTCGAGGAACGCGACGCCCTCGCCATGGCCGATCCCGTACAGGCGGCTCGCCCCGGCGGCGCGTCGGGCGGAGCCGGCTCCAAAGGTCCGAGCCTCGTCTTTCCCGCCACGGTCCGCCTGGAAAAAAGCACCATCAACGTCGATGGCAAGGAAATCGCGCTAAGCCCCGGCATGTCGGTCACCGTCGAAATCCTCACCGGCCAACGCCGCGCCATCGATTACGTCCTCGCCCCCTTGCGCGAGGTCGCCTCCAATAGCGCCCGAGAACGCTGAGCGTGCAGAAAAAGGCGGCAATTTATTTGCCGCCTTGCTTTTTGCTGAGAGGTAGTCAACCGATTGCTTTGAGATTGACGCTTTTCATTGCCAGTTTGGACAGGTCGATATCGGTTTTTTCTTCTTCATCGAGCGTCTTTTGAAGTAGCGCCGATGCATCCTTCATTCCCAGTTCGTCTGCCCACGTTCGCAGCGCTCCGTACCTAGCGATTTCGTAGTGTTCGACCGCCTGGGCAGCTCCAATCAAACCCGCGTCCAAACACGACGACCCCTTGAATTCATCGGCAACCTCGTCGCCTTCCTTCAGGATTCCCTTGATCGCTTCGCAAGGGACACCTTCGGGCTTCTGATCGATGAGTTTGAAAACCTTGTCCAGGCGTTCAATCTGGCCGTGCGTTTGCTCAAGATGAGTTTCGAATGCCTTTTTGAGTTTCGGGTCTTGCGCAGCCTTTGCCATTTTTGGGAGTGCCTTTGTGATGGCATTCTCCGCAAAATAAATGTCTTTCAGCGTGTGATGAAATAGCTCGTGTAAGCCCTTATCGGCCATGGGGTACCTCTTTTTAAGCGGACAGTTGCAGTGTTGAAACCCCCTGTGACGAGCATAGGTTCCGCTTCAACCGGATCGCCAAAGGCGGCGTTCCGGTAACACGCCTCGCGATTGTTTGAGATCGCCACAATTTTGGCCTTTGCACAGGCCACGGGTACGCAGGATTTATTGAGGAGCACTTTTAAATGTTGATGCGATACGCGTGCCTTGCAGTCGTGGCCGTCATGACCGTCCTCGGCACCTCCGGCCAGGCGAGCGCCGACAGCGCCCGCGACATTGATGCCGGCGTCGAGCAAACCCTTGCCCGCTTCTATTCCAAAGTCGGCGGCTCGCATGAACTGGTCGGCAAAGCCCGCGGCGTCCTCGTCTTCCCCTCGGTTGTCAAAGCAGGCCTTGGCCTCGGCGGCGAGTATGGCGAGGGTGCGCTGATCGTCGGCGGCCAATGGGGCGGGTACTACAACACCGTCTCTGCCTCGATCGGCTTCCAGCTCGGCGTCGAACAGCGCTCGGTCATCATCGCGTTCATGACCGACGAAGCCCTCACCAATTTTCGCCGCACCCATGGCTGGAAAGTCGGCGTTGACGGCTCGGTCGCCATCATCACGCTGGGCGTCGGCGCGTCCGTCGATACCAACAAGATCACCAATCCCGTGGTCGGCTTCATCCTCGACCCCAAAGGCCTGATGTACAACCTCACCCTTGAAGGTTCTAAGATAACGCAGATCTCGCGGTAATTATTTTTTCCCTGGATTTATCCCAACCCCTTCACAATTGCGTCCAGCCCATCGCTCAGCGCCGCCGGTCCCGGCTGCAAAATGAGCGGCGACTTGATCTCCACGATCCGCCCATCGCGTACTGCCGCAATCTCGCTCCATCCCGTCCGCTCGGCAATCCTCTTCACCACAACCTTCTTCCCGCACCACGACGCTAAAATCACCTGCGGATTCGCCGCGCGCACCTGCTCCGCGCTCACGATCCGATCCTTGGCAGCCTTCTCTCGCGACAAATCGGCACACACATCGACGCCGCCCGCCACGCCGATCAACTCAGACACCCAGCCAATTCCGCTGATCATCGGCTCGTCCCACTCCTCGAAATACACCCGCACCCTTGGCCGCTCCCGTGCGGTCGATGCCACCGCTGCCAATCGCGCCTCGTAGCCTGCGGCCAACGCGTCTGCCCGCTCGCCGGCGCCCACCAGCGCCCCCACCGTCCGAATCATCGAGAGAATCCCAGCGACCGTCCGCTGGTTGAAAGCATGCACCGCAACGCCCTCGCCGATCAACTCGGCAGCGATCCCCTTCTGCAAATCGGAAAACGTCAGGACGAGATCCGGCTTGAGCGCCAGAATCTTAGGAATATCCGCCGACGTGAACGCCGAAACGCGCGGCTTCTCCCGGCGAACCCGCGCAGGCCGCACTGCATATCCCGACACGCCGACGATCCGCGCATCCTCACCCAGCAGATACAGCGTCTCGACCGTCTCCTCCGTCAGGCAAACGATGCGCTGCGCCGGGTATGCTTCCATTCTCTATCGGTCCTATAACTGGCGAATATCCGCGCCTCTTAGACGCCGCCCGTTCTTGAACCCGGTCGGCTGGCGACGCAAGTAAATCACCGCGCCGGCTTCGTCACCTGTCCGTCCACCACGTCGATGATCCGGTCGCAGCGGCTGGCAATGTCCTTGCTGTGCGTGACGACAAGAAACGTGGTGCCGTTCGTCTTATTCACGCGCTGCATCATCCCGATCACCGTGTCGGCAGACTTGGTGTCGAGGTTGCCGGTCGGCTCGTCGGCCAGGATCAGCGCCGGGTTCATGGCAAGCGACCGCGCAATCGCCACCCGCTGTTGCTGGCCGCCCGACATATTGTTGACGAGGTTGTTCTTCCAGCGCGTCAGTTCGACCTGCTCCAGCAGTTCGCTCGCTCGCACCCGCATCGCGTCATTAGGAAATTCGTTGTCGACCAGCATCGGCATCATCACATTTTCAAGCGCTGTGAACGCGGTGATCAGGCAATGCGACTGGAACACGAAGCCGATGCTATGGCCGCGCAGCTTGGTCAGTTCGGTATCGTTCAGGTGGCTTGTTTCGCGTTGCGTAATGAACAGTTGCCCAGACGTTGGCCGGTCGAGCAGGCCGATGATATTGAGCAGCGTGCTCTTGCCCGAACCGGACGGCCCGGTGAGCGCCACGAACTCGCCGCGCTGCAATTCCAGATCGATGCCGTGCAGCACTTCGACCTCGACCGGCGTGCCCACGTTGTAGGCTTTCCGGATACGAGCCAGGCGCACGACGGGGTGAGTATCAGCCACGGATCGCCACCACAGGATCGAGCTTCGCTGCGCGCAACGCCGGAATTGCCGCCGCCGCAACGCCGGTCAGCGCCGCCAGCACCATCGCGTACACTAATAACTGCGGCTCCAGGATCAACGGAAACAATTCGCTGCCGTCAGCCTGCCGCATGGCGCTATGCCAATAGAGCAGCGCACTCGCCCCTGTCGCCGTCCCGATCAGCGATCCAGCGAAGCCGAGCAACCCGCCTTGCAACAGAAATATTCGCAGGATCTGCCCCTGCGACGTTCCCATCGCGCGCAAAATCCCGATGTCGCGCGAACGCTGGATCACTGACACGACAAGCACGCTCGCAATCCCGAACGCCACTGACAATCCGACAAACAACCGGATCATCGTATTCGAAGTCTTCTGCGCATTCACTGCCGTAAAGAACTGCGCGTTGGTCTTGATCCAGCTATCGGCCTGCACCCCTGTTGCCACATTTACGGCCTGGGCGATTGTCTCCGCCGCATAAACATCATCGACTGTGAGATCGATTGACGTGACCCCGCCCGACAGGTTCGACAACGCCTGCGCCGTCCGCAGCGCCACGTAGGTTGTGCGCATATTCGCGCCCTTGTTGCCCAGATCGAATATCCCCGAGATTGTCAGCAGCCGCGAGCCGCCGTTGGCAGATGTCACAGTCAGCTTGTCGCCGAGCGTGACGCCGAGGTCTTTCGCCAGATCGAGCCCGATGACGATATCGTCGCTCATGACCCGCGCCTGTCCGGCAATAATGTAATCCGGCAGGTGCACGATCCTGAAATACACATCGGGATCGATCCCCGTCATCGTGATTGACCGGCTGGCACTGCCGCGTACCGCAAGTGCCGCCGCCGAGACTGTTGGCGACACGTTGGTGATTGCAGGCCATGTCAACAGCAGCGCGCGAACCTTCTGCCACTGGTCGATGGACCGCAGCCGCTGCGCGGGACGTTGAACGATAGCGCCGACGGTCACGCCGGGGCCGCCGCGCAACGGCCGCGCAACTTCATCGGGCGGAATCAACTGGATGTGTGCCGATGACGTCAGCACGCGCTTGATGAAGTTCGCCTGCAATCCCGCCAGCAACGCCGACATGAAGACGATGACCGCCACGCCGATCGACACCCCCGTTATGATGAACAGTGTCTGCATCCGCCCCTCGCGCAGGAAGCGAAGCGCGGTAATCCACTCGAACGGCGCCCAGTTGTTCATGGCGCGGCTGTTTCCGCCGGGCTCACCCTGACGCGCTGACCGGTCTTGATCTTCACATTGCTGACCGGGATCACGAGTTCGCCGGCTTCTAGTCCCGACAAGACTTCGGCCTTGCCGCCGCTGACGATCCCGAGCTGGACGTCCTGGCGCTTTGCCCGCCCCCCCGCGGCCTTCAATACCCACGGCTTGGCACCGCTGATGTTATGAATTTGGCCTGCCGAAATCGTCACGGCATTGTCCCGCCGCGCGACTTCGATATCGGCGGAAATCGTCATGTCCTGGCGCAGATAATCCGGCGGCTTAGGAACGCGCAGCTTCACCTCGACCGATGCGCGCTGCAGATCGATGCCCGGATTGACGTAAAACACCTCCGCCGCAAACGTTTCCCTGGCATAAGCGTCCGCCGACCCCAGTGCCTTCTGGCCAATTCCGATCAGACTGAGATTCTTCTCGTCGATCTGCACTACGAGCTGAATCTCGCCGTCCGGCGACAGCACCATCAACACCGTGCCGGGCGAAACGGTATTACCCGCTTCCACATTGCGCGAGATCAGCACGCCGTCGCGCGGTGCCTTAATGACCGTATAGCTGAGCCGTGATTGCGCCGAGACAAGACTGGCCTTCGCCTGATTGAGTTGCGTTTCGGCCATCACGTAATCGCTGCCGCCGGCTTGCGTCGTCGCAACCTGGAACTCAGCGCTTTTGACCTGCGCCTTCGCTACATCGAGCGCGCGCGTGGCTTCGTCCAGCGCAACCCGTGTCGCGTATCCATCGCGGCTGAGCTTAGTAGTGCGGTCGAAATTGTTCTGCGCGTTCGTCAGCGTCGCCTGCGCCTGCTTCAACGTTTCCCCGGTTGCCGGATGTGTCACCTCCTGCATCTGCCGCACCCGCGCTTCAGCCTGCGCAACCACGCCCTCGGCCTGGGTCACGACCGCTCGCAATTCGCGATCATCGAGTTCGATCAACGTCTGCCCGGCCCTCACCGTCTGCCCTTCGACCACAGGCACCTTCGCAACCACGGCGGTAATCTGGCTGGCGATGTTTACACGGAACGGTGCTTCCACATGGCCGCTTGCCACGACGGTTTGCAGGAACATCCCGCGCACCGCTGCCTCACCTGAAACCTTGGGTCCAAACAACGCCGCCGGTCCGGCATAGGCCGCAAGTAACAGCGCAACCAAAGCAGCAACCACGCTTCCCTTGCGCACCCACAACGCGACCGCAACCGGCCATACCCAATGCTCGGCTTCGCGCAACGTCGTGGTCAGTCGATTAATCGGCGTTGGCTCTGCCGTAGGGGGAGCCGCAACTGCGCCCTCGGCCGCTGCAACACGCTTTTCGTTCACGGCTGCTATGGTCAGCTTTGGGCCAGATTTCATTACATCCACCGATAGCCGCGCGTAGAGTTGCTTCGCCAGCTGGCGATCTTCCAGATTGACGCGGCCACGCACAAAAAATTACGTCACGAGCACCTGGGCGAG
>JANLYB010000199.1:0-4211 GCA_031365425.1 Hyphomicrobiaceae bacterium | reverse complement strand
ATGGGGCGTCGCGGACGCGCCGAACTGGCTGAGGGCAGCGAGTACGTCGTCGCGGTTGGATTTGATCGTGTTGACGCGGATGTCGACGGGCGCGCGGCGGGCCATGGCGCGGGTTTGGGCGATGGCGCGGTCGCCGAAGGCGCGTTGCAAAGAGGGGTAGAGCCATTGCGGGAAGTTGCCGCGCACCCAGGGGGCAGCGCCTTCGGTGTCGGCGTGTTCGAGGCGGCGGGATTCATCGGCGGTGAGCGGGGCAGGTGAATGCTGGCTGCCGTCGCACAGCGCTGCGATGTCGGAAATGAAGATGCCTTGTTCGCGCAGACCGCCGAGGACGAGAGCGCGGGGATCTTCACTGCCCATGAAGTGGGCCGAGGAACCGCGCGAGCGAAGGGCATCATAGACCAGCGTGCCGATGGCCGAACGGTCGCCAGAGCCCGCGAAGCGATGGTTGCGGCCCCAGTCCATCAACGCGGTTGCCGCCGGGCGATGATGCGTCGTGATGTCCGCGATGATGTCGATGGCAGCCTGTAGCCGGGCGGCGGGTCTCATATTCTTAAAGCCTTGTTGTGATGGATCTGCGGGTTAGCCAGCGATGATGCGCGCGGCGAACAGGACCCACATGGAAAGAAGGATGAGGCCGCCGACCAGGAATGCAGTGAAGCGCTGACGGATGGCGTTGTTGGTGGTGTAGATGCCTGCATGAACGAGTCGGGTGACGACGAAGGCCCAGGCGAGAGCGATCATGGCGATATCGACGGTGCGCGGGTGAATAAGCGCAAAGGCGACGAGCGCGAAGAACAACATCGGCAGTTCGAACTGGTTTTGATAGGTGTTCGAGATCTGGGTTACTCGGGCTGGCCATGCTCGCTGGCCGAGGGCGATGTCGGAGACTTTAAGTTCACGATTTTGGAGCGCGTGGAGGCGGACGCGGCCCATCCAGAACAGCATCACGAACGTCAACGCCACCTGGACGAAGACGGGATAGAGCAGGTGGGTTGCGTTCATGCGCTTATTCCGGTTGACGTTGCGATTCAACCACCCAGCATGCCGGGGTAGTTGGGGCTTTCGCGGGTGATGGCGACGCCGTGGGTATGGCTTTCGCGCATGGCTGCAGGTGAGATGCGGACGAAGCGGGCACGCGCCTGAAAATCAGCAATCGTGCGGGCGCCGAGATAGCCCATGCTGGCGCGCAGGCCACCAACCAACTGATGAAGGACAGCTTCGGCAGCGCCTTTGTACGCTACTTGGCCTTCGACGCCTTCTGGAACGAGCTTCAGGCTGTCACGCACTTCCTGCTGGAAATAGCGGTCAGCACTGCCGCGCGCCATGGCCCCGACGGAGCCCATGCCGCGATAGGCTTTGTAGGTCCGGCCTTGGTACAGGTAGGTATCGCCAGGGCTTTCGTCGGTGCCCGCGAGCAGAGAACCGATCATAACCGCGGAAGCACCGGCCGCAATTGCTTTGGCAATGTCGCCTGAGTATTTAATGCCGCCGTCGGCGATGATGGGGATGCCACTTTTGCGGGCCTCGGCTGCGCACGCCATCACAGCAGTCAATTGCGGGACGCCGACGCCTGCGACGATGCGGGTGGTGCAGATCGAACCGGGGCCGATCCCGACTTTAACGGCGTCGGCGCCTGCTTCGATGAGGGCTCGGGTGGCGTCCGCGGTTGCGACGTTTCCGGCGATGATCTGGACGGTGTTCGACATACTTTTGATGCGCCGGACGGCGTCGATGACCTTCGAAGAGTGGCCATGTGCGGTGTCGACAACGATCAGATCGCAACCGGCTGCCATGAGGAGTTCGGTGCGGTGGAAGCCGTCTTCGCCGACGGTCGTTGCGGCGGCGACGCGCAGGCGGCCTTCAGCGTCCTTGCAGGCGTTGGGGTGCTTCTGGGCCTTCTCGATGTCCTTGACGGTGATGAGGCCGATGCAATGGTAGTTGTCGTCGACGACAATTAGCTTTTCGATGCGGTGTTGATGCAGGAGGCGCTTGGCTTCGTCCTGTGTGACCGAGCGTTTGACCGTGACCAAATTCTTTTTAGTCATCAGTTCGGAGACGGGCTGGTCGAGGTTCGTCGCGAAGCGGACGTCGCGGTTGGTGAGAATGCCGGCCAACTTGCCGGTGGGTGCGGAGGCGGTGGGCTTTTCGACGACGGGAATACCGCTAATGCCATTGGCGGCCATCAGCTCGTAGGCTTCGCGCAGGGTCGCTTTGGGATGAATGGTTACGGGATTGAGGACGATGCCGCTTTCGTATTTCTTTACGAGGGCGACCTGACGGGCCTGTTCTTCGGGCGTAAGGTTGCGATGGATTACGCCGACGCCGCCTTCCTGCGCGACCGCGATGGCCATGCGGCCTTCGGTGACGGTGTCCATGGCCGATGACAGGATTGGGATGTTGAGGCCGACGGTCTTGGTGACGTGGGTCGCAACTTCGACCTGGCCCGGCATGACTTCCGAGGCGGCGGGCAGCAGGAGGACGTCGTCGAAGGTGAGGCCAAGGTCTGGTTCGAATCGTCCGGCGTCCCCAGAGCTGATCCCTGAAGTGGTATTCTTTGTCATGACTGATCTCCCGTCCATGCGACTGCATGGTCTTTGATATGTGGACGCGACGGCACCGGGTTTGGAAGCCTTGCATCGATCTCAGTCGCGCAGCCTATAGCAGAGCGGTTGGCCTGGGGGAAGCAGGGAGGGTGTGACGATTGTGACGGGTTGCACGATGCACTGCGAGAGAGTTGTGCTGGTTTGGCATCAATCTTAGGTTCATTTTCGATCCGATAATGAGTAGACAGTCGTCGCACTTTCGAGGGAAGCAATTCTGATGAAGAAAATTCTGCTGTTGACTGCCGCTTTGCTGGTTACGGGCACGACGGGTGCGCTCGCCGACCGTCCGCATAAATGGGAGTACAAGCAGTCGTATGACTGGTGCGAAGCAAAGGCGCGCCGCTTGCACGACTTCGAGCGCCGCTCTGCCCGCGACGGTCACATCTCGCGAGACGAGCGTCACATGATCCATGAGCTTGAGCGCGATCTCGCTGCATCGTGTGGTGGTGGCCGTTGGGAGCCCGGCCGTGGTTGGTATAATCGCTGATCGGCTTCGATTGCGATGAACGGAAAGGGTGCTGGGCAACCGGCACCCTTTTTTGTTGGCTATTCCCGGCGCAAGATACCGTTGACAATGCGGTTAGCCCAGCCGCTGGCGACGTAGCTCGCCTTGAGTTCAGTGGGATCGTAGACATTTTCGACCCAGTCGTAGAAGTCCATCGGTTGATTGGCGGTATCAGACAGGTAGCGTTCAAAGAAGGCATCTAGGACGCCGGTGTCGGATTGGCGGATATGGCCGTAGCGCAGGGATAGTTCGCGCTTGGCTTCTGGGATCGGCATGCCGAGTTTTAAGTGCTTGTATAGTACGCTCATCAGTCCGGCGCGGTCGGAACCGGATTTGCAATGCATCAGGATGGGATATTCGACCCGGTCGAACATCGCTTTGGCGCCTCTGAGTTCTTCCTTCGAGGGGGCTGCGCGCGAGCGAACCTGATAGTTGACAAGTTGCACGCCATAGCGTGCGCAGGCGGCCTTTTCGAGCCAATAGCTGCCGCATACGCGCTCGCCGCGCAGGTTGACGATGGTCTTGATGCCGGCTTTGGCTGCAGCCTTGATGTGGTGGGGCGCGGGTTGCGCGCTTCGCCAGGCGTCTTGCGATAGCGGATGCTTGTTGAGATATATGGCCCGGACGATGCCATGATCGATCAACAGCATGTCGGCCCACGTTGCCGGTGTGGCAGCGATGTTTCGAAGCCATTGCGGGGTGTCAGCGACCACGCGATGACGCCACGCCATCGTTACCCGCTTCGTCGCTTTCTTCCATCGCCGGGCTATGCTTGCCATTGAAGTCTGTCCGCTTCCGATTGTAGCAGGGACAGACCCTAGCTTTTTGTTATGCCGTACTTGTTGGTTCCGCCTCGACGCAGTCTGCGCGGTACTTAGCTGGATTTTCGGGCGAGTTCGATATTCGCCGACGCCGCACCCACAATGAAATTGGGAGAAAGTCTGGGTTACGTTCACGCCGTGTATCATTTTATGTAGAATGCGCTATAGACGCTTGGATTGATTGAAACTTGCCAGCTGCGGACGGCAGCTTGTTTTTTAAAGGCCCGGACGCCGCGATTATGGGCAAACCTCAAGCGCCGAAATCATCCTCTAAACGTGCTG
>JANLYB010000241.1:0-8001 GCA_031365425.1 Hyphomicrobiaceae bacterium | reverse complement strand
GCTCGATCCGGCGCTGGCCGGTTTGTTGTGCTTTGGCGAACTTGACAATCCGCTCAACTATCCGGCGGGCATCCCCAGCCTTGGCGTGCCGATCTATGGGTCGATTGACCGCTCGTCAGTTGATGCGGATAGTTTTGGCGGGTCGGTGCAGGTTGTCGAGAAGTCGAAACTGTTCGGGCACGGCAACCAGTTGCTCGTTGGCGCGAGCATTGACATGGGGCGGCTGACGTCAAAGTCGTCGAGCGAGCTTGGGTTGATCGATCCGACGACGTTTGTCGTGAGCGGCTTGGGCGTCACGCTGACTGATGCGGGCGTTGCCGGGGCGGGTGACAATGTCGACTCGATCAAGCCGGTCGATCTGGGCGTTCGCACGAACTACTACGGGTTTTATATTTCGGACACGGTGGATGTGACCGACCAGCTCGCCGTGACATTCGGCGGGCGGTACAATATCGCGGAAATCACGTTGCGGGATCAGGGCGGCATTTCGCCTGAACTTGACGGTAACAGCCGGTTCCAGCGGTTCAATCCGGTGATTGGCGGCGCCTATAAGCTCGCACCCAATGCGACGCTGTATGGCGGGTATTCGGAAGCTAACCGTGCGCCGACGCCGACGGAGCTTGCGTGTTCGGATCCGTTGCGGCCATGCCTGCTCGAAAACTTCCTGTCGGCGGATCCGCCGTTGAAGCAGGTCGTGTCGCACACGTTCGAGGGCGGTCTGCGCGGGTTTTTTCACGTTCCCGCTACGAGCGGCAAGCTCGATTGGAGCCTTGGGCTTTATCGCGCTGAA
Organism: Hyphomicrobiaceae bacterium; assembly: GCA_031365425.1. Classification (GTDB taxonomy): domain Bacteria; phylum Pseudomonadota; class Alphaproteobacteria; order Rhizobiales; family Hyphomicrobiaceae; genus JANXVY01. Next base: position 7,211 of record JANLYB010000241.1, on the reverse strand, counting down.
AACGACGACGACATCATCTCGGTCGCTTCGGCTCAGCAGGGGCGCGGTTATTTCCAGAATGCCGGCGTGACGCGGCGGCAGGGCGTGGACTTGAGCGTGGGTTATAAGGATGGCCGGTTCTCGTTCTATTCGGGCTATGGCTATGTGGATGCGACGTTCCAAAGCAATCTGGAGCTGCCGTCGGCCAATAATCCAGGAGCAGCTGTCACGCCGTGCGCGGGGGACCCTACAACGAATTGTGTGCTTGTGACGCCCGGCAATAAGATCGCTGGCGTGCCGGCGCACCGGTTCAAGGCTGGGTTTGAATATTTCCTGACCGACAAGTGGTTGTTTGGGGCCGATCTCGTCGCGGCTTCGGATCAATTCTTCCGCGGTGATGAAAACAACGCCAATCCAAAGCTTCCCGGATATGCCATCGTCAACTTGCACACGTCTTACGATGTGTCGAAAAACGTGCAACTCTACGGTCTTGTCAATAACGTGTTCGACAATAAGTATTATCTGTTTGGCACGTACTACAATTCCGGCGACCTCAGCACAATCTCGGGTGGCGCGTTTACTGATAACCGGACCGTTGTACCGGGTGCGCCGCTGGCGGCTTATGGTGGCGTGAAGATCAAGTTCTGATGACGCCGGGTGCGTCGTAACCGTTGGAGAGATTTATGAAGCTGTTAAAGCATCTGGCGCTGGCCGCTGTCGCCGTGGGTTTGTTTGCGGGCGCGACCGCCGATGCCGGTTTTGCGCGAACCAAGCCGTGCAAGACGCTGGCGAAGATCGATCCCGATAATGATGGGTCGATGACGCTTGATGAAGCCAAGAAAGCCGCGGGCGCGGTTTTCGACCGGTTGAACAAGGATTCGGCTAAGGATTCGACGCTTGATGCGCGCGAATTGCGCGGGCGTTTGAGCGAAAAGGAAATAACGGCGGCTGATCCTGATAAGGACAAGACCATCGACAAGGCCGAGTATTTGGCGATCGTGGAAGCCCGCTTTAAGGCTGCCAATCGAGACGCGGATAACTCAATCGAGTGCAAGGAACTCAATTCTAAGGCTGGGCATGCGCTACTCCGGCTCTTGAAGTAGTCACAATTGGGTTCAATACCGGATGGGCAGGCTGGCGGAAGGCGCTAGTCTGCCCGTTTTTGTGAGTATTGCGTCGTGGCGGTATTTTTACGCAAGCTGGCGCTGACCGTGGTGGTCAGCGGGATCGTTATTGCCGGCGGGGCCGTGCCTGGATATGCGCAGCGGACCTGCCGCGTTTTAACGCCGATTTATTCCGCCAATACAGGTGCACTCAGTCACATCGAGGCCATTGCGCTTGCTGGCGCTGCTTTCGATGCTCTCAATACCGATCAGGACGGCTCGCTTGATGCCCGGGAATTGCAGGGGCGTATGAGCCCGGCTGAGATTGCCAATGAGGATCCCGATAAGGACGGGACGCTCGACAAGGGCGAGTATCTTGCCGCTGTGGATGCCCGGTTTGGGGCGGTGAATGGCAAGGCTGGAAACATCCTGGGGTGCCGGGAGTTGCGGTCAAAGGCCGGTGAGGCGCTGTTGCGGCTGTTGAAACCTCCTACGCTTTCAAACAAGAACTGATACGCTGTTGCAAAATGAACGACGGAAAGGCGGTCGTTCATTTTCAGTCCGTCCTACCGGACGGCGGCTCTTCGCCGCTCAGCGAGCGTAAGGCGAAAAGGTCGATGTTTTCGCTCGCCGGTATGAGTCGTCAGCTCTTGTTTGAATCCGGCCCAAAGGCCGGGCCGCGTTCGAGGCCTTGCCGCAAGGTTAAGGCGATAACAGGTCAAGATTTCCTTGCGGCGTATTCGTGGCGGTTGCCCGCGACGGTTCGCTAGGTTGCGCGGTTGGCCTTGGGCTGGCACATCCCCACTTCATACGCTTGATCCTTCTAACATATTGGACGCCATGGCCCCGCCGCTGCTGACGCTGAAAAACATTCATCTCACGTTTGGTGGTCATCCGATCCTGTCGGGGGCGGAACTGACGGTTGCGCCGGGCGACAGGATTTGCCTCGTGGGCCGGAACGGTTCGGGGAAGTCGACGCTGCTCAAGATTGCTGCCGGTCTGGTGCAGCCCGACAGCGGCGAGCGGTTTGCGCATCCCAACTCAATCATCCGGTATCTGCCGCAGGAAGCCGATTTCGCGGGGTATGCGACGACGCTTGATTATGTCGAGGCCGGATTGAGCCCGCTCGATGAGAGTTATCTGGCGATTTCGCTGCTCGCGGATATGGGTATGACGGGTGCAGAGGATCCGAACCGGCTTTCCGGGGGCGAGGCGCGCCGGGTGGCGCTGGCGCGGGTGCTGGTCGGCAAACCGGATGTCGTGCTGCTGGACGAGCCGACGAACCATCTCGATCTGCCTGCCATCGAGTGGCTTGAGAGCGAGCTTGCAAAGACCCGGTCGGCACTCGTGCTGATCAGCCACGACAGGCGCTTTCTTGAGACGCTGTCGAAGACGACGGTGTGGATCGACCGCGGCGTGGCGCGGCGTAATCCGGAAGGATTCGGGGCGTTCGAGGCGTGGCGGGATGCCATCCTCGAAGAAGAGGAAACCAATTGGCATAAGCTCGACCGCAAGATTGCGCGCGAGAATGACTGGATGCATGGCGGCGTGACGGGGCGGCGCAAGCGCAACGTTAGGCGCGTGGCCGAACTGCGGGCGATGCGCGAGGAAAAGCGCAACAAGCGCGATGTGCAGGGGAATGTTCGTTTGCAGGCGTCCGAGGGGTCGCTGTCGGGCAGGCTTGTGATCGATGCGGTTGGGTTGGCGAAGGCGTATGAGGGCCGTCCGATTGTAACGGACGCGAGCATTCGCATTCTGCGCGGCGATTGCGTTGGTGTGGTCGGGCCAAACGGGGCCGGGAAGACGACGCTGCTCAAGCTGTTGACCGGGGAACTTGAGCCGGACGACGGGATCTTGAAACTCGGCACCAATCTGGAGCTGGTGACGCTCGATCAACGGCGCGACGAGCTGAACCCCGAGTGGACTGTGGCGCATGCCATGACCGGCGGACGCGGCGATCAGGTGATCGTCAACGGTCAGGCGCGGCATGTCGCAAGCTACATGAAGGACTTCCTGTTCACGCCTGAGCAGACCCGTTCGCCGTTGAAGGTGTTGTCGGGCGGCGAGCGTGCACGGCTCATGCTGGCGCGGGCGTTGTCCAAGCCGTCGAACGTGCTGGTGCTGGACGAGCCGACCAACGATCTCGATCTTGAAACGCTAGATTTGCTGCAGGAATTGCTCGGTGCTTATACCGGGACTGTTTTGCTGGTCAGCCATGATCGCGACTTCCTTGACCGGGTTGTCACGTCGGTCATTGCTGCCGAGGGCGATGGGCGTTGGACCGAGTATCCGGGCGGGTATTCCGATATGCTGTCGCAGCGCGCGGGGGATGATCTCAAGCGGACCGATAAGTCAGCGGGTGGCGGTTCGCCAGCTGCTAGTATTCGCCTGGAAGTCGCGCCGAGCACCGCCCCGCCGGCCAAGAAGAAGCTCTCGTTTAAGGATAAGCACGCGCTGGAGACGCTGCCGAAGACCATCGAAACACTGCAGGCCGATATTGCGAAGATGGAAGCGACGCTGGCCGACCCGAACTTGTTTTCGAAGGATCCGGCTAAGTATCGCGCCAACTCAGGGATGCTGGCGGAAGTGCAAACCAAGCTGGCGGCGGCCGAGGAGCAGTGGCTTGAGCTGGAAATGGCAAGCGCTGAAAGCGCTTAGTTGGCAGTGGGGTCGGGGCGGGGCGCTCAAAGTCGTTGGGTTTCGCAATGCTCAACCCAGCCAACCAATGAGGCCAAGGCGTTAGACACGAAAAAGGCGCCGGAGCTGAGCTCACGGCGCCTTAATTCTCACTCACCTGTTGCCAGGTAAATTCGTTAGATGAGGTCGATGTCAGCCGGAAGATAGGCAGTGACTTCCATGCCAACGGCCTGCTCGCGAACCTGCGGCTTGTTCCAGATCTTCATGGTGATCTCCTTGAGTTGGTTGGGGTTTCGTGGGGTTCCCACTTCGATAACGCATGACATACAGATTTGGCTGCACACGCGCCAATAGCATTTTCGTGATCACTGCGTGTTCTGTGTTTCTTGCCTTGGGATACGGCGCTTGCTCCCGGCAGCGGCCGCGGACTTGCCGCAAGGTAGCGACCGGTAGGGATTGCCTGCGGGTGCAGGGTTCAGCATTCCCCATGGTTCTTCTTGTAAATCCTGTCCGCTCGCCCATATCTTCTCGCGTACTGCCGGTGCCTGATAGGGCCGGATGTTCGATGGTCGCTTTATCAAGGACCCGATATGACCCGTATGACGTTGCAATCCAATCCGCTTTTACTTGGGTTTGAAGAACTTGAGCGGCTCGTGGAGCGCGCCAACAAGACCAGCGGTGATGGTTACCCACCCTGCAATATTGAGCGGATTGCCAAGGCAGAACAGGGCGATGTTCCTGATATTTTGCGGATTACGCTGGCGGTCGCAGGGTTTACGCGCGAACAGCTTGAAATCCAGCTTGAGGATAAACATCTCTCAATACGTGGAAAGCAGGTCGACGATGTGCCACGCAACTTAATTCATCGCGGAATCGCGGCGCGCCAGTTTTGCCGTACTTTCGTCCTGGCAGACGGGCTCGAAGTTCACTCGGCGGATCTCAGCAATGGTTTGTTATCGATAGATCTCATCCGGATCATGCCGGCCCGGCTCAGCAGGACGATTTCTATTGGTGATAAGAAATCCAACGCTTGACACTTCGGCAACACCCTTCCGTCCAAGACTCATGGATAATGAGCCAGACACAAACGTTACGCCTTGTGTTGGACGTGACTACGCCTCAGGCCCTTTTCAGATGAAGGAGCAGCGTCATGGCTCAAATATCGTCACGAGGTTCAAAGTCTAAAGTTCGTAATGCGTTGCAGTTCATGAGCGACGTCGAACTTGCCAATCTGGGTGATGGCGAAGTGGCCTATATCAAAGTGCTTACCAGCGCCCAGGCTAAGAAAATGTTTCCAATGATCGAGGGATTGCCGCGTGGGATCAATCTGTTCTCGCTTCACGGTGCGGACGGTACGCCCATCGCGCTGACCGATACGATTCAGGCGGCAGTGGGCCATGCGATGGAAGATGAACTCGCCATCGCTAGCGTGCACTAAGCTTTTCTGGTTCCGGCGCTCGCGCCGGGCCGCGTTGCGGCCTTGCCTTCGGCGGTAGTTGACGTTGGAACGGCTGAGCGAATAGCTCAGCCGTTTTGTTGTCAGGAGAGCACGCCAAGATAGACGCCTGCGATCAACAGGCCGCCCATGGCAGCGCGGTAGAAGACGAATGGCCACGACGAGAAGCGTTCGAGGACGCGCATCAGAGCGAAGATCGCGACGAAGGCGGAGAGCGTTGCGACGCCGAGCCCTAGGCCGAGTACACTCCAGCCATGGGCATCAAGGCCGATCTGGCGCAAGACCCAGAGTTCTTTGAGGCCCGCAGCAGTGATGGCGGGCAAGCCCAGCAGGAAGGAAAAGCGAGCCGCTTCTTCGCGCTTAAAGCCTAAGAATAGCGCCGCCGTCAGGGTCGAACCTGAACGCGAAACGCCGGGGATCAGCGCACCTACCTGGGCTGCGCCCACGATCATTGCGTCTTTCAGGGTGACTTGCTCGTAACTGCGGATGTGGCGCGCCCTGATTTCGGCGATGGCCAAAAGGATGGCCATCACGATGCAGGCGGCACCGATCACGGCCAAGCCGCGCAGAGGCGAGCTGCATGCGTTCAACTGGTGCTTGAGCAGCAGGCCGAAGATGACGATTGGGATCGTGGCGAACACGATGTACATGGCCATCAGGAAGTTGCGGTCTGTGAAGTTGCCTTTGATGGCGGCACCCGCTGCACCGAAGATCAGATTGCGCACGTCGGACCAGAAATAGCAGATGACTGCGCCCATTGCGGCTAACTGCATTGCGGCGGAGAAGGCCGAGCCGGGGTCTTGCCAGCCCAACAAGGCGGGAACGACGCGCATGTGCGCAGTCGAGGAAATCGGCAGGAGTTCGGTGATCCCCTGGACCACGCCGAGGACTGCGACCTTGGTGTATCCTAACGCCACAAAACCCGTATCAACGCCTTGCGTACATGCAGCGCCCGCCATTGCCCAGTTATCCCTGCTATCGCTTGATGAGTTGGCGACGTGTACCAGCATTCGCCCACAAGGTAAGGCGTCGTGCGGCCACAGCAGTAGGCGAATCGTTTAAGGTCGATTCGACATAGCTAGAACACCTGCACTCCATGACCGGTTTGACCCGGCCATCCAGGGGCCGAGGTGATAGATCGAGCCTGTGGCCCTGGATGGCCGCCCCACCGGGCATCGCCCGGCCCTTAGCCGGGACGGGCGGCCATGGAGTGGGGTGGAAGTTCATTTCGAGCCTGAAGGCCGCAAAATAATCCGCATGCATACGCTCACTCATTTCAGGCTGTGTCCGTTTTCGCGCTCGATCCGGGTTGCGCTGGCGGAGCTTGGGTTTGAGGTCGCTCTCGAAGAGGAGCGGCCCTGGGAGGGGCGTGCGCAGTTTCTGGCGCTCAATCCGGCGGGGGAGTTGCCGATTTTGGCGCTGGCCGATGGGCCGATGCTGTGCGGGGCGTATGCGATCTCGGAGTATCTCGGCGCGCTGCCAGTTGATTCACTGGACAATTTGCCGTTGGTGTCGATGTTTCCGGGTTTAGCGGACGAGCAGGCCGAGGTGCGTCGGCTGGTCGATTGGTTTCATCGCAAGTTCGACCGCGAAGTGACACGCGAAATCTTGCACGAGAAGGTTTATGCGCGCTTGCGAACCGGCGGTGACGCACATGCGCCGGATGCCGAAGTCATGCGCGCAATTCGCGCTAACTTGCGTTACCATCTGAAGTATCTGGAATATTTGACCAATCAGCGCAAATGGCTGGCGGGGGACGAGTTCAGTTATGCCGATATCGCTGCAGCGGCTCATTTATCGTCCATCGATTATTTGAATGAGATTTCGTGGGAGACGATCCCGGCCGCTAAATCGTGGTACGCGCGGATCAAGTCACGACGGTCGATGCGGGCGATTTTGGCGGATCGCTTGGCCGGGCAGCCGCCGCCAAGTCATTATGCGAACCTGGATTTTTAGTTGGATCGGCGGTTGAGCGCTACTCTAAGGGACCGGTTTGCTTGGCGCGAGCGGGGTGTATTTGCAGCGGTCGGGTTTTA
>JANLYB010000169.1:0-10334 GCA_031365425.1 Hyphomicrobiaceae bacterium | reverse complement strand
CGTCATAGCGATGGGCGAGTTTCTGCAGATCGGCTTTCTTTATGGTTTTGTCGGTGGCCAGTTCGTCGAGATTTTTCAAAAACTCGGCTTGGTTGAGTCCGGCTGTCTGTAGTTGTGCCAGCTTGGCTTCCCTGGCTGGTTGGGTAAGACCCTGTACGGTAGCATCGAGGCGACCAATAGCTTCTGATGCAGGCGCTTGATCGAGATTTGCCAGCGCTGATTGAATGCGGTCGAGCGCGTCGGCTTGCTTTGCGCCGCCGCTGCCTGAAATAGCGTTGCGGATATCGTTCAAGAGTTCCCGCAGTTGTTGTCCACGCATCATCAAGTTCTCCCTGGCTGAGCATGAACGCAAAACTTGGCGACTCAGTGTTCTCCTGTTGATTGAGATGGAGACTTAATCGAGTTCTTTTCAAGAGCCTGATCCTCGGGCTTAAGTCCGCTCCAGAATGTCGAAAAATGGGTTAGAAAATCAAACTCCACGTAACGCCCCCGTACAACTAAATTACGTGCATAGCCTCACACATCGCAGTTTGTGCGTCTACACCCTTCTTTGCTCGATTGATGGCTTGGGTCGCCGGGCACTTGCCGAGGAGGTTGGCGCATGGTCAAACGGCGCGAGGGTTTTTGTGGAGCCGGATAATGAGCGCGGATGATTATAAGCAGGCGGCGGCGGCGAAGGCGCTGGAGTATGTGCAGCCTGGAATGAAGATTGGGCTCGGGACGGGGTCGACGGCGGCGAAGTTCGTCGATCTGCTGGGCGCGAAAGTCAAGGCGGGGCTCGATGTCGCGTGCGTGCCGACGTCGGAGGCGACGGCTGCTCAAGCGCGAGCGCTGGGCATCCGCCTGACGACGCTGGACGAGGAGCCGGTGCTCGATCTGACGGTTGATGGGGCGGACGAGTTGGACGGCGAGTTGCGCTTGATCAAGGGCGGCGGCGGGGCGTTGCTGCGCGAAAAGATCGTCGCGGTGTCGTCGGACCGGATGATCGTGATTGCTGAGCGGTCAAAGCTGGTGGAGACGCTGGGGGCGTTTGCTGTCCCGGTGGAAGTCGTGCGGTTTGGCTTGGCGTCGACGAAGCGGATGGTCGAGGGCTTGGCCGAGGATGTCGGTTGTGTGGGGCCGGTGACTCTGCGAACGGCTAAGGACGGTTCGCCGTTCGTGACCGACAATGGGAATTACATTCTGGATTGCGCGTTCGAAGCGTTGCCCGATCCGGAGTCGCTGGACGATGTGTTGCGGCAGATCCCGGGTGTGGTCGAGAGCGGGCTGTTCTTGGGCATTTGCGACACGGCGATTGTGGCCGGACCGGACGGGGTCGAAGTGATCGAGGCCGAGGGGTTGCCGTTTGATCTGTTTGGCGAGGACTAAGCGTGAAACACTGGTTCGCACTTTTGGTTTTGGCCGTTGCGCTCGCTTCACCGGTGTCTGCTCAAAAGGCAGCCGACGACCCTGAGCGCCTTGCAGCCGCCACAGAACTCATGACGGCGATGGGGGCCGATGCGCAATTCAAGGTCGCCATCGAAACGATGACGAAGGGGATGGCCGACATTATCCGCAAGCAGCATGGCGATAAGGCCACGGTCATCGAGGAAGTCATGGGGCTGTTGCGGCAGAAGTTTTTGTCGCGTGCCAGCGAGATGCGGGAGCTCGTTGCGCCGCTCTGGGCCGAGAAGTTTACCGCCGCCGAGTTGAAGGAGATGGCGGCATTCTTCGGTTCCCCGATCGGACGCAAAATGATCGAGGCTCAGCCCGGGATTATGCAGAAGTCTATGCAGCTTGGTATGCAGTGGGGCCAGCGGATCGGTGCTGAAGTCGAAGCCGAGGCCCGCAACGAATTCAAGAAGCGCGGAATCGATCTGTAATTCCGGCGAAAGGGCTGCACGTCGTGACGAAGCATGACTACGACCTGTTTGTGATTGGTGCGGGTTCGGGCGGAGTACGGGCTGCGCGGATTGCGGCGACGCATGGCGCGAAGGTGGCCATCGCCGAGGAGTACCGGGTCGGCGGTACGTGCGTGATCCGCGGGTGCGTGCCCAAGAAATTGCTGGTGTATGCGAGCAGGTTTGCGGATGAGTTCGAGGATGCGGCGGGGTTTGGGTGGACGGTCGGCGAGTCGTCGTTCGACTGGGCGAAGCTGATCTACAACAAGGACACCGAGATCACGCGGCTGGAGGCGGCGTATAAGCGCAACCTGGAGCGGGCGGGCGTCGAACTGATCGAGAGCCGGGCTGTGGTGGCGGGGCCGGGGCGGGTGCGGTTGACGGCGTTGGACAGGAGCGTGACTGCAAAGACGATCCTGATTGCGACGGGAGCGCGGCCGTTCCGAGATGCGAGTATTCCGGGGATTGAGCATGCGATTACGTCGGATGAGGCGTTTCATCTGACGGCACTGCCGAAGTCGATTGTGATCGTGGGTGGAGGATATATCGCGGTCGAGTTTGCTGGGATTTTCAACGGGCTGGGCAGCAAGGTCACGCACGTTCATCGCGGTGAGAAGATCTTGCGCGGGTTTGATGACGATCTGCGGGTTGATCTGGCGGCTGACATGACCAAGCGGGGAATCAAGCAGCATTTGCCGGCGACGCTGGCGAAGGTCGAGAAGGCGGGAGCTGGGTTCAAGGCGACGCTGAGCACGGGTGATGCGGTTGATTGCGATGCGGTTATGGTCGCGACGGGGCGAGTGCCGAATACGGCGGGGCTCGGGCTTGAGGCGGTGGGCGTCGAGCTTGGTGCCAATGGGCGGGTGGTCGTCGATGCGCGGTCGCAGACGACGGCAGAGGGGATTTATGCAGTCGGCGATGTGACGGACCGGGTGAACCTGACGCCGGTTGCGATCCGCGAGGGGCATGCGTTTGCCGACAGCCTGTATGGTGCGAAGCCTTGGACCACGGACTATGATTTCATTCCGACGGGCGTGTTTTCGACGCCGGAAATTGGCACGGTTGGTATGAGCGAGGAAACGGCGCGGGCGGCGTTTGGCGCGGTTGATATTTACAAGACGCGGTTCCGGCCGATGAAGGCGGTGCTGGCGGGGCGCGATGAGCGGATGTTGATGAAGCTCGTGGTGGATGCGGCGACGGGCCGGGTCGTGGGGTGCCATGTGCTGGGGCCGGATGCTGCGGAGATGGCGCAGATGGCAGCGATTGCCATGCGGATGAAGGCCACTAAGGCGGATTTCGACAACACTATGGCGTTGCATCCGAGTGCGGCTGAGGAGCTGGTGACGCTGCGGGAGAAGTGGGTCGCGCCGGTTTGAGGCTGGGGATTCGTAGGTTGGGTTGAGCCCACTTGCGAAACCCAACTCTTGGGGCTTGAGAAGTTGTCGGGTTTCGCAAAGGCTCAACCCGACCTACATATGACGCTTCCTATCCGCGCCCGCGATACGGCGCGACGCCGGTTTCAGGGAGCCAGACGTTGGCGGGGAGTTTTCCTGTTTGCCAGAATACGTCGATGGGGATGCCGCCGCGCGGGTACCAATAGCCGCCGATGCGGAAATAGCGTGGCTTGAGCAGGTTCACGAGGCGCTTGCCGATGGCGATAGTGCAGTCTTCGTGGAAGGCGCCGTGTTTGCGGAACGAACCGAGGTAGAGTTTCAGCGATTTGCTTTCAACGAGCCACTGGTCCGGCACGTAGTCGATGACGATGTGGGCAAAGTCGGGTTGGCCGGTGACTGGGCACAGCGAGGTGAACTCGGGCACGGCGAAGCGGGCGACGTAGTCGGTGTCGGGGTGCGGGTTGGGCACGCGCTCCAAGGTGGCGGCGTCCGGGCTCGCTGGGAGCGTGGATGAGCCGCCGAGGAGGGTGACTTCGGGCTTGGAGGGCTTTTTCATTCGGGGGCCTTCAGGCGGCGGGGGCCGGTGTAGACGCAGCCTTCGTGGCAGCTATCGCGGGCGATGAGGATTTCGGCGAGGTCGGGTACGTGGTTGTCGAGCCGGTTCCACAGCCACATAGTGATCCGCTCAAGCGTGGGCGCTTCGAGGCCGGGGATTTCATTGAGCATCCGGTGGTCGAGGTCGTCGTGGGCCGAGCGCATCGCGTCCGCCAGATCGCCCAGGTGCATGATGACACCGGTCTTCGGGTCGGGCTCGCCTTCCAGCGTCACGCGCACGCGGAACGAATGGCCATGCACCCGCGAATTTGGGTGGCCAGCCGGGGCGCTCGGCAGGAAGTGGGCGGCTTCGAAGAAGAATTCTTTGTAGATTTGCATGGGTCTTGACGCTTATTGCGCTGCCAGATCGCAGCCGCATCGGCGGTATCTAGGGCAGATTTCCTTGGGAATCCAGCGGTTGCCGCATGAAGTGGCGATATGCCAGGGAGAACAAGGTGACGCCGAAGATGGTTGGGATGGCGTAGGCGAGGGAGCCGATGAGGTTGCTGACGACATAGACGGTCAAGTCAGGGTGTGTGGGTGCATCAAAAAAGTGCCAAAGCACTGCCATTGAGGCTACGAGGCTTGGAATGGCGCACATGAGCGACGTCCAGGTTAGCCGCCAAGTGTTGCCTTTGGTCAATCGCCAGCTTTCTGACAGGGCCACGTTCTGACGAAGCGCGATGGCTGGCAGCTTCAAGCACCAACGTGGTGTCAGCATAAACCAAATGATTGAACCAATGAGCGACCACATGATTGCGCACAGAGAAAAGCTGGCAATTACGATTGCATCGGCATCGCTTGGTTCTTGGTTGGGGCTCCAGTCGATCAGTCCAAGAGGCGATGTGGCCACGAAAAACGGGAGGATGAAGATGAGCCACGCCCATCCGGAGTAACGCAAAACCGTCAGGTCGATAAGCAGCTTTTTTGATGTGGTGGGGCTATCGCCGCACAAGATGAGTGCGTGCCAGCCGACCGCGATTGACGCTAGAAAGATTGACTCGGGGATCATCGGAAGTAGCGAGATGAATGCTTTGACCACTTCACCCGTTAGTTTGGCAGGAGATTCTGTCGCGTACCAGACTGCGGCGTGGGCCATCGCGTACACCGGGATCATGACGAGGATCCAGAGCCAGCTGATGCGGACGAAGTCGCCAAGGTGATTGAAGACGAGCCGGTAACAGTCCGAGGTGGTTCTCCAGACGGGGAGTTTGGTTGACTGAGGCATGGAGTGGCACGGTCCCCGGCGATACGTTTTTTGGCACCGTGTACGGATGGCTGCTTCGGACGGGTTAATGGACGCGCGAACTTCGCGGCAGGGTTAACGGATGCCGGTGATTTTGTGGGTTTGGAGGGAGAGGCGCCATTCGGGGTGGGCTTGGCAGTAGGCGATTGCAGCTTGGATGTTGGTGGCTTGCGCCGGTCCGTCCATGGGCTGGAGGTAGCGGTTTTTGAAGTCGAGATCGGCAACATCTTCGGGGAACAGCGTGCGCTGGGGGTAGACGAGTTTCAGTTCGTCGCCGGTCGTCTGAACGAGATCGGCGCCGGCTTTGGGGGAGACGCAGATCCAGTCGATGGCGCGCGGAACGGCGATGGTGCCGTTGGTTTCGATGGCGATTTCAAAGTTGCTCGTGTGGAGAGCGTCGATGAGCGCGGCGTCCACTTGCAGCATGGGTTCGCCGCCGGTCAGGACGACGAGCAGGCGCGGGCCTTCGGGTGAGTGGGCGTCTCCGGCCATGGCGGTGCAGGCTTGGGCGAGGTCAGCGGCCTCACTGAACTTGCCGCCACCGTCGCCGGTGGTGCCGACGAAATCGGTGTCGCAGAATTGGCAGACGGCGGTCGCGCGGTCTTGCTCGCGCCCGCTCCACAGGTTGCAGCCAGCAAACCTGCAGAACACGGCGGCGCGCCCTGTGTTCGCCCCTTCGCCCTGAAGCGTGTAGAAGATTTCTTTGACCGAATACATGGCGGGGAGCCATTCACGGCACGGGTGCGTATGTCAAGGTGAGGCATATCGGATCGTGGCGCGGTTTCGAGGTTCTACACGGTCGAAAGTCGCGTCGTTACCGATGGTTGCTTGGGTCCCGGCCTTCGCCGGGATGACGTTGATGGAGGGGCCGGGGCCGATGAAAGCTGAGCGCGGTTATCGCTACTACGAGTTCGTCATGGCGGCGTTTGTGTGCGTGCTGGTGTGCGCGAACATGATCGGCCCGGCAAAGGCGTCGCAGGTCGTGCTGCCGTGGTGGGGGCCGTTTACGTTCAGCGCGGGCGTGCTGTTCTTTCCGATTTCATATGTGTTCGGCGACATCCTGACCGAGGTCTATGGCTACGCGCGGGCGCGCCGGGTGATCTGGGCGGGGTTTGGGGCGCTGATCTTTTCGGCGGTGATGGCCTATGTGGTGGTGGCGTTGCCGCCTGCGCCGTCTTGGCCCAATCAGGCGGCGTATGAGGTGGCGTTTGGGAATTTGTGGCGGATCGTGATCGCGTCGATGATTGCGTATTTCTGCGGGGAATTCGTCAATTCGTATGTGCTGGCTCGGATGAAGGTGGCGAGCGAGGGGCGACGGATGGGGGCGCGGTTTGTGGCGTCGACGCTGGCGGCGGAGGCGGTCGATAGCGCGATTTTCTATCCGCTGGCGTTTTACAATTCGGGGCTGATGCCGAACGAATTGGTGATCACGTTGATGTGGAGCCAGTTCGGTTTGAAGACGCTGGTCGAGATCGTGATGCTGCCGGTGACGTACCGGATCGTCGGGTTTTTGAAGCGGGCGGAAGGTGAGGATTATTTCGATCGCGATACGGATTTCAGTCCGTTTAGGGTTTGAGGGGGTCGCTTCAACCCGGTTAGCGTCGGGTGAAGCCGCAATCACCGACTTCTGCCTATGGACAGATTCAGACATCAACAGTTGTTATCATTTCGCCATGTGACGAGCCTTTGCAACGGCTCCTATATTTAGAAGTACTATGTGAAAGGTGTCATCCATGGCCGATGCGGGGCGTGATATACCAGCTGCACTTGAACGCGAACTCATGATCGAGGCTGGGTACGGTTGCGCAGTATGCAAGACGCGCCAACCCTTAGAAATCGATCACATCGAAGAGTGGGCCACGGTCAAAACGCACGAATTCAGCAATTTGATAGTTCTGTGCGCCAATTGCCATCAGCTCAAACGGAAGACGAGTGATCCTCGGCATATCAATCGGGCAAGTCTGCGCACGATTAAACAAAATCTGATGCTTTTGAATGGACGATACTCAGATTTGGAACGTCGAATCATTGATCGGTTCTTGCAGACCATAAAATTGCACAACGGCTCCGTGCGGCCATATGTTCTTCTGCACAATACATTTGAACTGCTTGTCCAAAAGTTGGCATTCGACGGTTTCGTTGCCGTCGAAGTTAGACCAGGATCGTACTTCACAACTGATGGTGATGGCATACGAATCAGCGACGACCAATTGTTGTTAGTGGCCACGGATTCTGCCCTAGAGTTTCTTGCGAAACTCGCAACGGTTGATTAGGGCGGCTTCCACTTATGGCAGGTCGGCATCGGGACGACATTCCCGAAAAAGGTTAGCAATACTTATCCCCGCGTGCATCAAGTCGTGAGAGATTGGGTCTATCGCACCACGTGAGGGTTCCGGTTGACGAGCTGGGTCAGTTTGGGTGGTTGCGGGTTCGAGCGAAGTATTCGGCAACCCGTCAGCTGGCCCGGATCGCATCGCGATGGTTTGCTCCATGACGTCCGGAAACGGATCAATCGGGCGGCGTTGCGGTCACTGCGCTCGATCGCGGGAGAGGTGTGTCAGGCTTGTTTCTTCGGAGGCTCGCAGGGCAACGGCCTCAAGATCCCCATAATTTGATACGGCGGGGCCGCCGGGCGATAAGAACAGCATTCAATCGTCCATGGACCTCTCCCGCAAGACCCTCTTTTTATAACTCCGAGCCCGGCGGGTTGCGGAGGGATTGGTGTGTGCGGCCCTGGATGGCCGGGTCATGCCCGGCCATGGAGTGACGGGCGTGTAGGTTGGCGTTAAGCCCTCTTGCGAAACCCAACGCTTGGACCGGGGGGAAGTTGTCGGGTTTCGCAAGAGCTCAACCCCACCTACACGTTCCCATGAAATTTCTGCCAGCCGTTGGCGCGGAGGTCGCAGGCGGGGCAGGTGCCGCAGCCGTAGCCCCAGGGGTGTCGGTGGGTGCGGTCGCCGAGGTAGCAGGTGTGGGTGTGTTCGACGATGAGGCCGACGAGGGGCGCTCCGCCGAGGTCGTGGGCCAGGGACCAGGTGGCGGCTTTATCGAGATACATGAGCGGGGTTTTGATGGCGATATCGCGGTCCATGCCGAGCGAAAGCGCTTTGGCCAGCGTTTGCAGGGTGTCGTTACGGCAGTCGGGGTAACCGGAATAGTCAGTTTCGCACATGCCGCCGATGAGGGTCGCGATGCTGCGGCGGTAGGAGACGGCTGCGGCGTAGGTCAGGAACAGCAGATTGCGGCCAGGGACGAACGTCGAAGGCAGCCCGGCGGCGGTCATTTCGATTGCCGCGACGCGGGTGAGGGCGGTGTCGCTGATGGCGTTGAGTTCGGGCAATGCAATCATGTGGTCATCGCCAAGCCGGGTGGCCCAGGCTGGATTGATGGCACGGATGCGGGTGCGGACGTCGTTTCGGCAGGTGAGTTCGATGCGATGACGCTGGCCGTAGTCAAAGCCGATTGTTTCGACGCGCTCGAAACGCTCAAGCGCCCAGGCGAGGCAGACTGTCGAATCCTGGCCACCGGAAAAGAGGACCAATGCGGCGGTATTCGGGTTCACGTCACTTGCTCCTACTGCGCTCTACTACCCGTTTGATTAACGGATCGACCTAAGGCCAGTTACCCATACAGGTCTTTGCACTGGCGAGTGAAGGCGCTACAAGCGCGGCAATAGTCAAAGTCCGTCCGTTCTGGGCCGAAACAGGGAATACGTACATGACCGCCATCGTCGACATCATTGGCCGCGAAATTCTCGATAGCCGTGGCAACCCCACCGTCGAGGTGGATGTGCTGCTGGAAGACGGCGAGTTGGGCCGTGCGGCGGTGCCCTCGGGCGCATCGACGGGAGCCCATGAAGCGGTTGAACTGCGCGATGGGGATGCCAAGCGCTATGGGGGCAAGGGCGTGCTGAAAGCCGTCGATGCCGTCAATCATGAGATTTTCGATTGCCTGTCCGGCCTTGATGCCGAAGATCAGCGCGGGATCGACGCGGCGCTGTTGGCGCTCGATGGTACCAAGAACAAGAGCCGGTTGGGCGCGAACGCCATCCTCGGCGTGTCGATGGCGGTGGCGAAGGCCGCAGCACAGTCGAGCGGTCTGCCGTTCTATCGCTACGTCGGCGGGGCGCAGGCGCATGTGCTGCCGGTGCCGATGATGAACATCATCAACGGCGGCGCCCATGCCGACAATCCAATCGATATTCAGGAATTCATGATCATGCCGGTCGGCGCGGAGACGTGCGCCGATGCCATCCGGATCGGGGCGGAGATTTTCCATACGCTCAAGAAGAACCTGAGCGCGAGCAGCCACAACACCAACGTGGGCGATGAGGGCGGGTTTGCGCCCAATCTCAAGTCGGCGGATGAGGCGCTGGGGTTCATTACGGCGTCGATTGAGAAGGCTGGCTACAAGCCCGGCGTGGATGTGTTCCTGGCGCTCGATTGCGCGGCGACCGAGTTCTTCAAGGACGGGCATTACAACCTGCACGGCGAAGGCAAGAAGCTCGATCCGGCCGGCATGGTGGATTATCTCGCGGGGCTCGTGTCGCGGTTCCCGATCGTTTCGATTGAAGACGGCATGTCGGAAGACGATTGGATCGGCTGGAAACTGCTGACCGATAAGCTCGGGGCCAAGGTGCAACTCGTCGGTGACGATTTGTTCGTGACCAACACAGAACGCTTGGCGCAGGGCATTTCGACGGCGACCGCGAACTCGATCCTGGTCAAGGTCAACCAGATCGGCACGCTGACGGAAACGCTGGACGCGGTTTCGATGGCGCAGCGTGCGGGGTATACCGCTGTCATGTCGCATCGTTCAGGCGAGACCGAGGATTCAACCATCGCCGATCTGGCGGTGGCGACCAACTGCGGTCAGATCAAGACGGGCAGCCTTAGCCGCTCGGACCGGCTGGCCAAGTACAACCAGCTGATCCGGATCGAGGGCGAACTTGGCGCGGTGGCGCGGTATGCGGGGCGCTCGGTGCTGCGGGCAGCACGCTCCGGGGCTTGATTCCTGGATAATAATTGAACGAGCGATACACACTTTTACCCGGCCTTAACTGGCCGGGATTTATACATGATCATGTTCCTTGAAGTTCCAGCTTTCACATCGAACACTGTGCAGCGTAGGTCGCATTTGCGTAATCGTCGTTCCTGGCCGAAACAGCTTCCGGTGCTGCTCTGCTGTCTTTCGGCGACAGGTTACTTCGCTCATCATGCC
>JANLYB010000235.1:0-3395 GCA_031365425.1 Hyphomicrobiaceae bacterium | reverse complement strand
GTCAGTCGCGGTGGTTTTAAACTGGAACATGCCCTGGAGACTTTCCGTCTGAACGTCGCAGGCCTTACCGCCCTGGATCTCGGGGCCTCGACGGGGGGCTTCACCGATTGTTACTTCAACGTGGAGTGAAACGTGTCTTCGCCGTTGATGTGGGGCATGGACAACTCGCGTGGAAGCTCCGCTGTGACGCGCGGGTCATTGTGATGGAACGAATGAACGCCCGCTGGCAGCCGAAAAGCGCGGGAGCGGTTTCCGAATGTATCGGTGAGAACTCGTCCACCGGACAGGTCAGAACTGCACGTAAATAGGTCCTGTTGAATATCGTGCGCCCTTGAACTGTGAATATCCAGAATGGTCACGATGGCGGTATCCTGGGGAATGAAGATCTCGATATCGAAACCGTAGTCAATTTGCATGGAACTCTCCAAAGCGTGCTCCGAAGACGAACACCGCATCGCGATATCGGTTTCATTGCACGGCAAAAAATATCCGGTAGACCTGCCGAAGAAGCGCGACCGGCTACTCAAGCCGATGTCGCGCCCAAATTCTTGGCCAAGCTGCTGGCACAGAAGGTGGTGCGCAAGTTGCCCGTCCCCGGTACGGTGAGCTTTGCGCATGGGCTGATGAACTTGAGTATTCTGATGCGTTGGCGCTGTTGCAGGAGACGCTAACCGAGGAGGAAGAAATGGATGGCTTGCTCACGAGGCTCGCCGAGGGCGATGTAAATGCTGCCGCGGTCGGCTGACGTTATCTCCAACCCGTGCGAGGGGCGGATGGGAATTTTTCTGTTACTGTCGGAAAGTAATCCTTCCGCTGCCATTCAACAACAACCGTACTAGAACGATAGACGCGATTTTCTCACCTCCCATTGTCGATTGTGAGTTTGAGAGGTGAGAATTTTCAACAAAGATTACCCCCTAAAATTCAATCCATACCCCCTGACGCCAATAACCTCGGCCATCATGTTCGCGCCATTTATATTTTTTACCTTCGGACTCAGACCATTTCCAGTCGTCAGGGTAAACGCGGACCTTGAATTCTGGTTTATATTCGTGTTTTGTCTTGACGTGCCAGCAATCACCTTCGTCATTACATGCGATCTCTGCCGAGGCTCTGCTTGAGCTTAGGGCAATCACACATGCAGTTGCGATAATCGACGTCATAAGAGTTTTCATATCATTTGCTCCCAAGTTTGCAGTGGAATCACAATACGCGATTGCTAGATTGTTTGTTCCATCCCGCAGCTTTCGATACTGCAACATCAGCTCTCTCCAAAGCCGGCCCTTTGATAGAGAAGGTCAGGTATTTCGCGTCTCAATGCCGTAAACGTTGTACCAATACCTATCGACTCTATCACGCCTGGAACTCGATCAGCGGGTCACGGTGTGGCACCGTTCAAAAACTGAGACCGAGTTTTCCTGCTACGTCCGCAACGTCACAGATTCCGCCGTGAAGCTTGCCATCCCGCTCGGCACCGCGAAGCAGGAGCCGAGAATGACCAATGCGGAATACGATCAGGTACTCGCCCGTTCGCGGGCACTTGTGGCAGAACCATTGGGGTTTAATATCCCGGTTGAGGCGACCGAGGCGCCACAGTCCCCTGCCACGATTGCAACTGGCGACCCGGCGGAGGCCGGTGAGTGGTGATGACCGTGCTCGGGTGACACGTATAAATGCACAACTAAAAAGCAGCTTCCGCTTTCGGGCCTGACCGGAAATCGATCGAGGCAGTAGCCGAATAATCTTGTCCTCAGCCAGCTGAATACTAACGTCGAAGCGCTCCTCGCGAAAGTCGCGGGGAAAGAGCGGAATGAGACCAGCAGCGGCACTGTCGATGGTTCCGACGCGCAGTGTCGCGGCATGCGCCCTGCCGCTTGTGCGATAGCGTGCCGCCTACGCATCGGCGTCCGCTAGTAGTGATCGAGCATCTTAAGCAGTTGAGCGCCATCTGCGGTCAGCGTGACGATACGCGTCGTCCGCTGGCCAAGGCATGGTCAAGCAGATCACAGGTGACGTAGGCCTACTTGCTCCAGCAGAGGAAGCAGCTGCTTGCTTGCGCGGAGGCGATGCGCTTTTGCTCGTTCCCGCGCTTCAGGAGAATCGCCGTTCTTGATGGCTTCAACGATGGCCCGATGATCGAGCACCGACTCGGCTGGCCTCGCGCGCAGCCTGAGGGTAAGCATCCGCGCTCGATGTGATTGGTCCATGATGGTGTGATACATGCGTAAAAGCCGCTTGTTTTCAGTGCGCTCGATGAGTAATTTGTGAAATAATTCATCGGCTTGCGCCCAAGCCGTCAGATCATCCTTGGTCAGTGCGCCTTCCATCGAGACGTTGACGACTTCCAACTCGCGAGTGATTGACTGCCGTTCTTGCGCCGGTCGTTCTGCAAGCAGTTCGGCAGCTGTACTCTCAAGCGCGATGATAACTTGGTAGATTTCCCGCATGTCGTCAGCAGAAATTGCGCAGACAACTACTCCGCGTCGCGCCAACACACGCACCAATCCCTCTTCCTGAAGTCTAATAACTGCCTCGTGGACCGGTGTGCGGCTCATGCCGAGATGATTGGCAATTTCCTGCTCTGACCCCTGATAGCCCGGAGGGAACTGGTTCTCGCGGATGGCCTCCTTCAATTTGCTGTAAGCGTCGTCCACGAGTGAGGGCTTTTTCTTAGCCTCTTCAAGGCTTTCGCTGTTCATGAGCATCGTGTCACTCCTGTGCACAATGAAATTACTCCAAGCACGCCTTCCATGCAAGTTGGTACGGAGGTTGACGCCTGCAGTATATTACGTTATCTGGTATGGAAGATGAAATACAAGAAGGCATGCTAGGGTGTTGTTGATGGATAGTCAGCATGGCGCGGCACTTCAAAGCTCGGAAGCTCCGTGGCGAGACATCATTGTGGTTGAGCAGCATCGGCTCGTTGGGGGGAAATGGCATGCCAGCGAACCCCATCGCTACTTCGTCGGGATGACGTTGGGCGCACGTGCAGAACTCGAATGTCGTCACACGTCTGGGAAGGTGCAAAACGAACGGTCAGGCGGGAGGGGCTTTCTCATTGTCTGTGGCTCAGCGTGTTGGCGCCAGACACATGATTCGGACGTGGTGTTCGCCGCCTTAGATCCGCAGTTTGTCGAACGTGTCGTCCATGATGCCTCGCTCTTGACCACCAAGAAAGTAATCGAGACCGTTGGCTTCACGGATACCGGCATCGAAAGTATTTTGCTCGCCTTGAGAGCTGAGCTTGGCGATGGCTGTCCGAGCGGACGCCACTATGGCCAATCACTGGCAGAGGCGCTGGTCGCGCGTCTGTTTTGGCTCAGTTCCACACAGAGCGCTGAAAGCAAGCATGGTTTGTCTACGGCAAGGCTGAGACGAGTGGCAGAATATATCGA
>JANLYB010000103.1:0-1985 GCA_031365425.1 Hyphomicrobiaceae bacterium | reverse complement strand
GCCAATTTGCAGCAGGTTCGACTGGCCCGAAAGTCAAAACGGCGATAGGCTTGTTTGGTGGTCGAAAATAACGGAACTTAAATGACTCTCTAGCGTTGTAGATGTGAATGGCGGAGCATTGGATATAATCCGTCTTTTCTTGGAAACATTTCTGTTTCCCTAATTGTTCGTGAAAATTGAAGAAACTGCGCGGCGGCCTCGGCGCCGTGCACGACAAAGGTGTAAGAATTGACTCAGGTCAAGGACGTTCAGATAGTTTGGTCTACAAAGACATGATGGTTGTATCTCGTTTCATAGTCATGATTATGACGATGTTATTGATCGTCGCATCTTTGAGCTTGGGTGCTGTTGCGGCCAGGGCTGCCTATACGCCACAACCTCTTTACTCATCCATGGATTCGCTAGATCACGACGACTGCGAAGGTGCGGGGAAACAGGACGTGGCCAGCCATGGTTGTTGCCAGGGTGCATCCTGCGCGTCCACGGGTGTCTTGACCCAATTAGCGATAGTTGCACCTATAGTCTTATCTCTCAGCCAGCCTAACCCAGGCGTCGGCGATAATTTGTTTGGCAGATCAATTACGCCGGAAACCGCACCTCCCAAGCTCCTGGCCTGAGTGAACCCGGACATCCTGTCCGCCTCATTCAACGTGTTCATCACTACAGATCATGTCTCAGGCGCCGATTGCATATCGGCAGTATTGAAGGAGCTACAAAATGAATCGCCGGGATTTTTCCAAGACTCTTCTCATGGGAGGTTCTGGCCTGCTGTTAGCGGGGCGAGCCGTTAGTGCCGCGCAGGCGCCGCTCAAACTTGCTGTCGTATCGCGGACGATTGAGGTCAATGGCCGCGCCGCGACCGTGTTCGGGCTTACCGGTCCCGATGACAAGCCGGGATTGACCCTTGCCGCCAGCGAAACCGTTGTGGTGGACCTGGAGAATACCCTTTCCGGGGAAACCCTGATCCATTGGCATGGGCTGCTGCCCCCTTGGGTTCAGGACGGCGTGCCCGATATGCCGATGCCGCTGCTCAAGGCCGGCGAAATGCGCAGTTACACTTTTCCATCTGGAAATCCCGGAACCCACTGGATGCATGCGCACACATTGCAGGAGCAGAACCTTCTTGCGGCCCCACTTATCGTGCGCGGCCCAGAGGAGCTTGCGCGTGACGAGCAAGAGGTTGTGGTCCTTCTGCACGATTTTTCCTTCACGCCGGCTGAGGAGCTGCTCGCGAAGCTCAAGTCCGGAAGCGGCATGGGCATGATGATGAACGGCATGAACTTGCAGGGGATGGATTCGAAGATGTCTGGCGTGAAAATCGGCGGCGGAATAATGGGCACGGATGTCAACGACATTGAGTATGACGCCTATCTCGCAAATGACCGCACCCTCAGTGACCCGCAAGTGGTGTCGGTGGAGAAAGGTGGACGAGTTCGCTTGCGCATCATCAATGGCGCAACCGCGACAGCCTTTACCATCGATACGGGCGTACTCGGCGGCGAAGTGATCGCCGTTGACGGGCAGGACATCGTATCTTTGAAAACGCGGCAGTTCCCCCTGGCCATGGGCCAGCGGGTGGATTTCCGACTACCGCTGCCTAAGGAAGGCGGCGCCTTCCCGGTGTTTGCCTTGCGTGAAGGCGGGGCGCAGCGAACCGGCATCATACTGGCAACTCCCGGCGCTACGGTAAGAAAATTCACAGACACCGGAGAAGCACAAGGACCGATCCTGTCACACGCCATTGAAGCGGGACTTACCGCGACCCGGCCACTTGCTTCGAAGGCCGTTGATCGCACCTACGCGGTCAATCTCGTGGGCAGCATGCAGGGTTATGAATGGGGCATGCAGTCAAGCGCTGATCTCTCGGTGCGCCGGGGTGAACGCGTGATTGTGGAAATGCGCAATCACTCGATGATGACCCATCCCATGCATCTGCACGGGCATCATTTCCAGATCGTTGCCATAAACGGCCTGGAAATTTCCGG
>JANLYB010000061.1:0-7875 GCA_031365425.1 Hyphomicrobiaceae bacterium | reverse complement strand
CTGGCCTGACCGGGATTGGTTTCAGGCGTTTCGCGCGGCGGGATGTAGCCCGGCAGCGGATCGACCGGCTCTCCCGATTGTTCGCCGTCATACATCATGCGGAACGGACCGGCGACGAAGTTCTTGGCGTCGTGAAGCAGGAATTCAACCTTGCCGGAGGGCGTGGGGAATTTGCCGTCCTTATGGGGCGTGCGGGTATCGGCTGAGCCGACATCGATCTTAAAGAACCCGTGCTGCTTGAAATAGGCCATATCGACGCCAGCCATCTTGGGATCGTCCCAGTTGATGAACTCGGCGCACAGCTCGCTGTCGGTCAGATTAAAGATGCGATCGGTGAAGCCCATTTCCTTGGCAAGGCGGCGCCACATCTCGCTCGTCGGGAGGCATTCGCCTGGTGGTTCGACGGCCTTCTGGTTGTAAGTAAAGTAGAAATGACCCCAGGACCACATCATGTCCTCGGCCTCACCCGCCATGGCCGCGGGAAGAACGATATCTGCGTACTTTGCGGTGTCGGTCAGGAAGTGTTCGGCGACGACGGTGAAAAGGTCTTTGCGCTTTAGCCCCTCAACGATTTTGTTGGTTTCAGGCGCTTGGCTAACCGGATTGGTGCAGTAGACAAACATACTCTTGATCGGCGGATCGAGCTTCATTTCGCCGGTGAGGGCTTGGCCGAGGCGGAGGTTGTTGACGACGCGGGTGCCGGGCTTGATCCAATCGGCGCGTGAGACCTTGGCCCAATCGACGGGGAAGTCCCACAACGGCATCTGCAGCAGGCCGCCGCCGACGTGCTTCCATGAGCCGACGAGAGCGGGGAGGGAGCACGCAGCGCGTATGGCTTGACCGCCGCCCGCGCTGCGTTCAAGGGCGACGCCGAGCCGGATGGCGGAGGGCTGGGCGGTGGCGAAGCCATGGGCGAACTTGACGATGTCGGCAGCTTTGACGCCGGTGATCTTCTCGACGAATTCGGGGGTGAATTCGGCGGCGCGAGCCTTCAATTCTTCAAAACCGTGGGTGTGGTTGGCGACGTAATCGGCGTCGA
Organism: Hyphomicrobiaceae bacterium; assembly: GCA_031365425.1. GTDB lineage: Bacteria > Pseudomonadota > Alphaproteobacteria > Rhizobiales > Hyphomicrobiaceae > JANXVY01. The sequence goes on along the minus strand of JANLYB010000061.1, from coordinate 6,836 downwards.
CTAAACCCTGCTGGATGATTGAGTTGATGAACCCCATGGCAAGCGCGCCGTCGGTGCCGGGTTTGGGGCAGATGTGCCAGTCGCCGGCCTTAGCGGTACGGGATTTATAGCTGTCGATGACGACGACCTTCGCGCCGCGCTTTTGGGCTTCGAGCACGAACGGCCAGTGATGCAGGTTGGTCGAGATCGAGTTGCAGGCCCAGATGACGATGAACTTACAATGGACGAAGCTTTCGGGATCGACGCCGCCGGTCGGCCCGACGGTCAGCAGCCACGCGGTGGATGAACCCGAGGCGCAGAAGGTTTTTTCGTTCACCGTGGTGCCTAGGCGATTGAAGAACGGGTCGCCGGAATTGATGCCCTGAACGAGTCCCATGTTGCCGAGGTAACTTTGCGGCATGATCGCCTGCGCGCCGTATTGGGCGATGATCTCACGCCAGTTTTTGCCAATCTCTGCGATCGCTTCGTCCCAAGTGATGCGGGTAAACTGCTTGGAACCCTTGGGGCCAGAGCGGCGCATGGGATAGAGCAGCCGGTCGGGATTGGCGTGATGGGCGTCGAAGTCCTTGAGCTTTACGCACAGGCCGCCCCGCGTCATCGGATGATCTTTTTTGCCTCGGACGGCGGTGAGCTTGCCACCTTTGACTTCGTAATCCATCGCACAGGTGTCGGGGCAGTCGTGGGGACAGGCCCCGTGGAACGTCTCTGCCTTCACCTGCTCGTTCATGGTGGTCCGCTCCCGTTGCGCCTTTGACTTTAGTTGCGCGGCACGCTGCCACGGGGAACGTTAGTGCGCAAGGGGAAGGGGAAGGAGCGTTGGCGCGTCCTCAACTGTGGCGGGACTGTGGCGGCTTCGCGTTGCACGAGGTTTGTCATGTGCCGCGACACATCGTTTTTGCGCGACGGTTTCCCCTTACATTCAAAGCATTATCGAATCGTGTAAACTTACATAAGCGTGAAACTGAGCTCCACGGGAGGGACGCAAATGTCTGCAGAATCTCTGATTATCTGGCTTATTGTCGGCGGCGTAGCCGGTTGGCTCGCCAGCCTTGTCATGAACCGGGGCGGCCTTAGTCTTACCGGCAATCATCTTGTCGATACGATCATCACCGGCATCATCGGCGCGTTCGTCGGCGGCTGGCTCCTCGGCGTGCTTGGCGTCCACATCGGCAGCGGCCTCGTTGGCGCGGTCATCAGCGCGCTCATCGGCGCGGTGGTGTTTATCTTCGGCCTCGGGCTGATCAGGCGCTGACCACTCAGCCATAAACGATTTTAGATCCGGCGGTCGCGCGCCGCCGGATTTAAGATCTCGACGTCAGTATCACCAGCTAGTTGGGACACGGCCAGTTCATTGGCTGCCGGCTACTTAATCTTTGACGCAACGAGGTCTGCCGGCGCCGGGAACGAGCATCAGCGACCAGCCCGGCTTGCACTCGACCGTCGTACTCAACGAACCACCCAGGTCCGGCTTGGCTGGTTTCGTGGTCGCGGCATGCGCAATCGCGGTTCCAAGCATGGAAACCACGATCACTGTTAAGACACCAATATGACTAGAAAATTTGCGCTTCATCGAACTGACTTTCCTCTGGGGCTACACATCCAGAAATCGAAAAGCAATTTTATTTCCGGCAATTCATTATTAGTCTTTGCATTTCCAGTTTGCAAGAATGACAAGCAAAAGGATAACGCGCCTATCCATATTCAGGCATGGAACCAAAAAACTAACAACATGACGCACGCAAAGAGAATCGCAAGCAAACCGACTACGACTGCGAACGCTTTTTTGTTTGGCGCTTCGCCTTCGGTCTGACGCTGATGGCCCGTGGCCTCAGTCGGGATGGGATTTCGTGAAATGCTATCGACCTTTCCGGCTGTTTCTGCCCCGGCGGCTTGCTTGCCCCCTCCAGACAAACCATTCTCCTTTGGCCGCACATCTTTTTCCAGCACCTTAATCAGGGCGTCCATATCGCGGCCAAAAGTGGTGTGATTGAGAACGACAGCATGCCGGCGCGCTAAGGGTTTGAGTGTTTCAGGCAGGTCGGATTCTCGTGGGACCGTGGCACCACCGACGAGGACGGGAACGACGCGAACATCGCGGGCCAATGCCGCCTCGATCTCAATGCGGACGAAATCATCCGGGTCGTCAAGCCGGCGGTGGCCAGCCTCGTCCCTGGCGTCGAGCCACGCCGGACTGATGACGGCAACAAGCACATCGCAGGTTCCCACCCGCTCATGCAGAACCTTCACGAAATCGAGCCCTGGCTCGATCGCGTCCACGTCCATGAAAATCTGATCGCGGGCGAAGTGCAAGGCGAGTTTATCGTGGAAACGGCCAGCGGCATGCCGGTAGCTATCGCGCCGGTAGGAAACGAAAATTCCGCCTGCCATGATTTTCCCCGCTGAGCGGTGTCGAGGGTGGCCACCTTCGCGGCCATAATGAAAGGGCGGCGTTGGACGATCGAAATTCACCCCCCCGCTTTCGCTTTCTCATACAGCGGCAGAACGTCTTTGATGTTGTCTTTAAAGGTCTGGATGCGGGTGGTGCCGGAGGGGTGGGTCGAGAGCCATTGCGGGGGAGCGCCTTTGTATACTTGGCTCATTTTTTCCCACAGGTGAACGCAGGCCCGGTGATCGTAGGCGGCGCGCGCGGCAAGCTCCATGCCGACGAGATCAGCTTCGGTTTCATCCGTGCGGCTGAAGCGGCGGCCGAGGAGATCGCCCCCGACCTGGGCCAATTGGCCGACATTGCCGCCGATGAGCAGGCCTGCTGCAATCGCGCCGACGTTGGTAATGGTCGATTTGGCGGCACGAGCGCGGGAATGCTCCCGCAGAGCGTGAGCGATCTCGTGGCCGACAACGAGCGCGATTTCATCATCGGTCATCTGCAACTTTTCGATGATGCCGGTGAAGACGACGATCTTGCCACCGGGCATGCAGAACGCGTTGATGGTCGGCGAGTTGATGACGTTGATTTCCCACTTCCAGGTCTTGGCGCGCTCGTTGAATTTGTTGGCGTGGGGGAGCATGTCGTTGGCAATCATGCGGACGCGCTTGGTGGTCGCGTGGTTGTCGCCAAGCAGCGCCTGGGACTGATAGGCTTTTCGGGTCAGCGCGTCGTACTGGAGGCCGGCTTGCTGCTCCAGTTTTTCTTCCGAGACGAGATTGCGCAGGATCGACATGCGGCCGACCTTGACACCCTCGACGGGTTCCTTGGCAGACGCAGGGGCTGCAATCGCTGTGGCCACCAGAACTGCTGCCGCCATGTTGCGCAGTGCACTCATCCCTGGATCTCCTAAGACATCGTCCCCATAGTCAAGGCTACAGTATAGGAATTGTATACGGTCTTTTCCATCGGATTAGCGCTTGACCCAGATCCTTCTTGCGGCCGGTGCGTATCAAAGCGGGTGGCTGACAGGATGAGTTATGCCCGATGACGATCATCAGCGAGAGCAGACTTTGAAGGCGAAGGTCGTGCCGCGGATCTGCGAGATTGAGGCAACGCAGTGGGACGCGTGCGCCAATCCGCGCGCGGCGTCATTCAATCCGTTTGTGGCGCATGGGTTTCTGGCGGCGCTCGAAGAGGCTGGATGTGCCGGCGGACGCACGGGCTGGCGTCCACGTCATGCCGTGCTTGAGGACGATGCGGGGAAAATCATTGCCTGCGCGCCTGCCTATGCAAAGGGGCACAGCCAAGGCGAGTACGTGTTCGATCACGCGTGGGCTGATGCTTATGTCAGGGCGGGAGGCCGGTATTATCCCAAACTTCAGGTCGCGGTGCCGTTTACGCCGGTACCGGGGCCGCGGTTGCTGGTCCCGCCGGGACCCGATCATGACGCGCGCGAGGCACAATTAGCCTCGGCGCTGGTGGCCTTGACGGATGAAACCAACGCATCGACGCTTCATCTAACGTTTTTGGATGAAGCGTGTTCAGCGCGGCTGGCAAAGCTTGGTTTCCTGGTGCGGACCGGGCAGCAGTTTCACTGGAGCAACGCGGGGTATGGATCGTTCGACGATTTCCTAGCGACGTTTGCATCGCGCAAGCGCAAGGCGGTCCGCAAGGAGCGGGAGCAGGCGGGTTCGAACGGCATCGTCATTGAGCGCGTAACGGGGGCGGAGATCACCGAGGCGCATTGGGACGCAATATACGCGTTTTACATGGACACGGGCAGCCGCAAATGGGGTCAGCCGTATTTGAACCGCAAGTTCTTTTCGTTGCTCGGTTCGGCGATGGCGGACCGGTGTCTGCTGGTGTTTGCCAAGCAGGGCGGGAGGCTGATTGCCGGTGCGCTCAATCTTATCGGCGGTGATACCCTGTATGGGCGGTATTGGGGGGCTATCGAGCAGCACCCAAGCCTGCATTTCGAGGTCTGTTACTATCAGGCGATTGCCTATGCGATCGAGCATGGACTAGAGCGTGTGGAAGCGGGCGCCCAGGGCGAACATAAACTCGCACGCGGGTATATGCCGGTGACGACGTATTCGGCACACTGGATCCCAGATCTGGGCTTCCGGCAGGCGGTCGAGCGGTTCTTGGTGCACGAGCGCGCGGCAGTGTCGGAGGCTTCAGCGCTCTATACGGAGGCTGGCCCGTTCCGGAAGGTAGCGGCGGACGCGGAACGGGAGGAGCATGATTGATGCCCCGCACCCTCTCCCAGGAGGAGAGGGAACGAGACGCAATTGAAACGTCGTCAGCGGTTAAGATTAAAGAATGCGCTCGCGCCGCCGCCATTCAGATTTGCGCTGAGGCTGCTGCCACTTAGCGTGAGATTGATTCTCCCAGTGACGCCGTATTCGGTGTTGGTGAACTCCCCAGAGTAGCGATTAGCGCCGACTTGCTCCAGCGACGCCGTTTGGGCGACCCGGGTTGAACTCGACGCGCACACGGCATTCATCGAGTAGCTCCTACCGCCTTGCTTGGAGAACGATACCCGGCAACGCGCCTTTTCAGTCGCGCCAGACGGAAGAACAACAGAGCCGTTACCGCGCCAGGACCCAGAAAGCCCGTCTGCTGAGGCGACAGCGGGAGCAGCGAAAACGGACACGGAGGCGACTGCGCCGATGGTTGCGGCGCGCAGGGCTGAAATGATGTGGCGCATAACCAAATTTCTCCGAGAAAAACGTATGTAGGATGACGCGTTACGCCAAATTTACTGCGGCTTTATGTCTGCAGTTAACCTGCTTCGTGGCTTTGAAGTAGAGGTTGAGCGGGCACCACACAGCATTTTCTTGCCGCGTGATTTTCTTGCTCCATATGATGCGTTGCGATGAGGTTTTAAGGGCCGCGCTGGAAATTTTCGCTCCACTCGATTTCAATTTATGTGGACGGCGGGCTAGCGGCTCCATTTTGTCTGGCACTTCGATGGGGTAAGGTGGCAGGCAAAACTCAGTAGCGACAGGGCAATCATGACCGGCACACCGACATACGACTCCAACAATGTGTTTGCGAAAATTCTGCGCGGGGAAATACCGAGCCACCGCGTGCACGAGGATGCTCATACCGTTGCCTTCATGGATGTAATGCCTCAAGGGCCAGGGCATACGCTGATCCTGCCAAAAGCCGCGTGCCGGAACTTGCTCGACGCCGATGCAGCGACACTCGCCCATATTCTGCCCGTCGTTCAGAAAATCGCGCGGGCGGCAAAGGCCGCGTTCGCAGCCGACGGCATCTCGATCATACAATACAACGAAGCGGCCGGCGGGCAGTCGGTGTTCCATCTTCATTTTCACGTGATCCCGCGATTTGTAGGGATCAAGCTCAAGCCGCATACCGGCGACATGGAAAGCGGCGATGTGCTGGCGGTAAATGCGGCCAAGTTGAAAGCGGCGTTGGCGGGGATGTGAGCCGAGCGAATCCAACGGTCTGCCATTGTGGGCTTAGGGTGCAATAGCCTCTTGGCGTATTGCACCATCGTGCATGCGGCTGGAGAAGCCGGTGCAATACGCTGCGCTATTGCACCCTACGCAATCTCCCTTAACGCAGGTCGTACCAGGGGCGCTTGGCGTGGGTTTCGCTGGGGATGATCGAGGGATTATTGCCGATGAAGGTGAGGAAGTTGAGGTTCTCGAAGGTTGCCACTGCCATGATGTAAGCGAGGAAGCTCGATACCAGGCATGCGAGGAAATAGCCGACGCCATAGTAGTCCTGCCCCAGGCTCACGGTGAGGATCGAGAGCGTCAGGTTGAGAGTGAGAAAGAGAACTTGGAGTGCGAGGTAGAGCCAACGCCGGTCGAAAAACAGCAGAAACGATGTCGCCGCAATGAAGATGAAATGAAACACGGCGGCCAATGCGCCAAAGCGCAGAATGGCGATCTGGCGGAATTGAAGATTGAGCGCCTCGACCAGCATCGGCGCGGTCATGATAAGCACGGCGCACATGCCGACCTGGGCGATGGTAATCAGCACCAGCGTATCGAGGGTATGGGCGGAGAGGCGGCGGCGGGCGTCCTCGATCTGCTCGATGGTTCCGTGAGATTTGATGGATCCGTAGTAGCGCTGGTAGCGCTCGAAGAAGTCGGTTTCGAGCTTGGCGACGAACGACGCCAGCGAGGGGATAATGACCAGCGAGGAGATGAACATCGCACTGTCGTAAAGTGGCGCGTGGACGAGGCCAGCGCTGACGCTTTCACCGACGGGAGAGAACCAGAACACCCACTTGTCGATCCAAACCGCCGCGGTGCCGGCAGCAGCACCCAATGCGAGGGTGCGGTAGGATCTGAAACCGGCGAACAGAGCGGTTAGCCCGGCGCGGATATCAGCGACGGGTTGGGGGAAGGTCGCCATGATGCGCGAGGTGAGGCCAAGAAACGTAACCATCAGGCCGATGGTGAAGCCGTGG
>JANLYB010000221.1:0-4394 GCA_031365425.1 Hyphomicrobiaceae bacterium | reverse complement strand
CAGACGTGCTCATCGGCCGACACGGTGATAATCCTTTCCTCACCAGTCGTTCCACGCCTTCCCAAATTGTAACAAACGCTGGATCATGTGCACCGCCGAAAGCTGCACCGGCGGCCTGATTGCTGGGCTTTTGACTGAAATCCCTGGCTCGTCAGACGTGGTTGACCGCGGCTTCGTCACCTACTCGAACGGCGCGAAATGCGATCTGCTCGGCGTCCCTGCCACGCTCATCGGCCGCTTTGGCGCCGTCAGCGCGGAGACCGCCGTGGCTATGGCATCGGGCGCACTGCGCAACTCAACCTGCGATCTGTCGGTCGCCGTCACAGGCGTCGCGGGGCCCGGCGGCGGAACCTCTGACAAGCCGGTCGGTCTCGTCCATCTGGCAGCCCAACTGCGCGGCCAATCCCCGGTGACCCTCGTTTTGCGCCTGGGTGATATCGGGCGCACACCAGTCCGGCTTCATACCGTGCGCGCCGCGCTGAACTTGTGCAATCAGGCGCTCGATAACGACCCTGGCAATTCCACCGCCGGGGTTCCATAAATCGCCCGTGCCCGCTCCTCAAAGCTCTCGGTGAACTTGCGGAATGCCTTATCGAACACTGCACCCATCAGCAGCCCGAGCATCGGCGACTTGAACTGATAGTCGATCCAAAATCCTACATTGCAGGCGGCACCGCCATCGGCTGGCAGGAAGACCCACCGGTTCTCCAGGTGATGAAATGGTCCGTCGAGATACGACACATCGACAGCGGGCATCGCCTCTTTCAATACCACCCGCGTCGTAAATGTCTCTTTGATGGCCTTATAACCAATGGCCATGCGCGCGACGATGATGGGCTCCCCGTTCACCTGCGAGCGCGAAACAACCTCGAGCCCCTCGCACAGCGGCAGAAACTGCGGATACCGTTCCACATCGGCGACGAGGTCATACATTTGCCGCGGCGTAAACGGAACCCGCCGGACGGTATCGAATGTCGGCACGCATTGGTCTCCTGATCGGCAGAAAATGCCCATCGTGGTATAAGGCGAAAATCGACGGCGGGGATAACGGGCGGATGTTTTGTCGCGCCGCTCGTCTTTAACTGCGTCCTCCGCGCGCCGTCCGCAGCCGGGCGAAATCATCGCCCGCATGATAGGACGACCGGGTCAGCGGCGACGACGCCACCAGATGGAAGCCCTTTGCGCCTCCGATCGTTGCCAGTTCCGCAAACTCTTCCGGAGTCACGAAGCGGGCGACCGGCGCATGCTTCGGCGTTGGCTGCAAATACTGCCCGATGGTCAGAAAATCGACATCCGCCGAACGCAGATCGTCCATCACCTGCATGATCTCTTCACGTTGCTCGCCCAAGCCCACCATCAGCCCGGACTTCGTGAATACCGAGGGGTCGAGTTCCTTGGCCCGCTGTAACAGCCGCACGGAATGAAAATAGCGCGCACCCGGCCGGATCGCGAGATATCGTCCCGGCACCGTTTCGAGGTTGTGATTGAAGACGTCGGGCCGCGCCTCGATCACCTGCTCAAGCCCCCCCGGCTTGCGCAGGAAATCCGGCGTCAAAACCTCGACGGTTGTCGCCGGCGTCGCCGCCCGGATTGCCCGGATTACGGCACCGAAATGCGCGCCGCCGCCGTCGGCCAGATCGTCCCGGTCAACGGATGTGATGACCACATGCTCAAGGCCAAGCTTTGCCACTGCATCCGCGACTCGTCCCGGTTCCGTGGCATCAAGCGCCAACGGCTTGCCCGTCGCCACGTTGCAGAACGCACAGGCGCGGGTACAGATTTCGCCCATGATCATCATGGTGGCGTGCTTCTTTGACCAGCACTCGCCGATGTTGGGACAGGCCGCCTCGCTGCAGACCGTCGCCAGCCCATGTTCGCGAACGATTCGTGCAGTTTCGTTGTACCCTGGCGATCCCGGCGCCTTCACCCGTATCCATGCAGGCTTGGGCAAGCGTGGACTATCGGGCCGGCCTGCCTTTTCGGGATGCCGTACCCTCGGCGCAACTTCTCCCGCCGCGTCTCCAACCGTGTCATAAACCTTGACCATGCGGCCTCCAGCCGAAAGCTATGGTCGCTACATGCGACGGTCCCTAGCCCAGATCAAGCCCGCAATTGGCAGGGGCAACCGCTCAACGCGCGATCAGCCGCGCAAACAGCGTAACGACGCACGCCCCAATCGTCGCCACAACGATTTCCGTCCCGTAAGGTATGAATGCAGGCACCGCAAATGGCAGGTTCAACAGCTTGGTATTGACCATCAATCCGCCAACCAGTGCGCCCAGAACGCCGACGAACAGATTGCGAATGAGGCCGCCGCCGCCCAGCAGCAACCCAGATAACCAGCCCGCGATCAGCCCCACGAAGCCGAGGATAATGTAGAGCTTGTAGGGTTCGATTTGCGCCAGCGTCATGTGTATCTCCCTTTAGCTTCAGTGCCCAGATAGCTGATTTAACCGATCAGCCGGGCCAGGATTACGACAACGATAGCACCGATCGTTGCGGTCACTATCTGTCCTGCAAGCGCATTGCGAATCCCCAAGTCGATCTTGAGCAAACCGAGCAGCATCGGACCAATGAATGCGCCGATCACGCCGGAAACCAAATACCGGATCAGCCCAGACCCGCCCACAAGGACGGAAGCCAGATACCCTGCCACCAGCCCTATCAGCGCAAACACCACCAAATCACGGGTCTTCTGGTCCATGTTGTTCTCCCGCTATAGATCAATGACATCGCATACTCATTGATCCGACTCGCCCACCCTGTCGAGAGCCCATCATTCAATCACAAGCAAAAGGGGGCCGGTCCTAACACCGCCCCCGTATATTCTCGCATCGATAAACTTCAAGCCTGGAGCAACGCTCAGACGTGACAGCGCGCGCCCAGGTAATACGCCAAGAGCGAATTGTAACGGTCTGCATCCGCCTTTTGATTTGGCGAAAGCTTACGCCCTGCAGCTTGCGCCTCGACAGAGCCTTGGACGCCGTGACTGACCATCCGGTCCAAGTCTGCCTTGATGCTTTGGCACGTCTGCCCAGCCGGCAGGGCCTTTGCACCTGGATCGCCACCACTCGAGCCACCGCCAGCGCAGCCTGCAAGCGCCAATCCAATTGCCGCAACCCACACCAATGCTGGTCGTCGAACCGACGATCGCAGAATAGTCAGCGCCACTCGAAACCCTCCAGAAATTCGCCAGAATCCTTGACGCACCCGTCATTCACTCTGGGCGAAGCCAGCGCACTCTTACCTTGTGAGCCGGCCCAGCGCCAGCCCAACGTAACGATTACTGCTTACCCGGTGCTGCCGATGCAACAGCTTCGGTCGTTGGGGTAACTTCCTTAGCCGCAGCTACCTTGGCAGACGCAACTGCCTTAGCAGGAGCGGCAGCTACCGGTGCTGCAACGGCTGCAACCGATGGCTTATAGCTCGTGCACTTTGTCTGGAAGTCGGTGTTCGACTTGTTGAGCTGGTCGGCCTTGGCCAGATCAGCCGTCGTCATCTTGTACTTCTTAAGCGAGGCCTTCTCGATTTTCTCGGCAACGCCCTCTTTGCGGAGCGAGTCGATCTGAGCGGTCAGCGCGGTGCAAGCTGGATCAATTTTAGAAGTCGAAACCGGGGCCACTGACGCGGTTGTCAGGTTGGCGCTGTTGTTGCCAAACATAGACGACGTATCCGAGCAACCGGCCAAAAGTGCCGATCCTGCCGCCAGGGCAGAAATTATGAGTGAACGGACCAGCATTATAATAAATCCTTTTACTGCGATTGTTTTGCTAAACGCCGGAACCAGTTCTTCGGCTCTAATGCCTGGCCGTGGTCACGACAAGAACTCGGACCCCAGTTGTTCCCCGGGTTTCTTCTAGACCAGTCACAATGCTGTGGAAATAAGGCCGATATGCCACACTGGTCACATTCTGTTTCTGCGCGTGGCAGAAACGCGGCTCAGATGCGGCGGGATGTCTCGTATCGGCACAAAAAGGGTGTTTGGCCTGCTGAAGATGCGATTTCGCTGCAAATCCGGCCAATCGCGGTGGCTTCAATCAGCGGCGCGAAACGGAGTCGGAGGGGTAGGAAAAGCCCAGCATATCGCGGGCGACTTCTTCGATCATATCTGGCGCTGGCTGATCGGGGGCCAGAAGGGTGACATCACGCGCTAGATGAGACCGCACGGCTTCGAGGCTCTTGATCTCGAACTCCAGCACGTTGGAGCGTTCGATCAATCGTGCGCGAGCCTCAAAACCGTGCCGCCCATGGATGGCATGATGAGCGAAGTAACCTGTCGCCGAAAGACAGCAGAGCAGCACCGGAAGCTGTTTCGGCCAGGAACGACGATTACGCAAATGCGACCTACGCTGCACAGTGTTCGATGTGAAAGCTGGAACTTCAAGGAACATGAT
>JANLYB010000374.1:0-3442 GCA_031365425.1 Hyphomicrobiaceae bacterium | reverse complement strand
ATTGCCCGCTGGGTCTCTCATTTTCGGCACGCCTTACTTTGCGTTGTACAACAACAGCGATGCTGCTTGGTATCTGCATGGCGCAGTTGGTGCGGCTAACGCCTATAGCATTCCGCTTGGGGCGGGGCTCGACTACTGGGGCTCAACTGCGCCGAGTAGCACCTTCGCGCTGGCTCAGGGACAACCCATATCACGCACGACATATGCCGCACTGTTTTCAGTGTTCGGGACAACTTACGGGGTCGGAAATGGTAGCACCACATTCAACATTCCGGACAAGGTTGGTCGCGTCTCTGCAATGCTTGACGTCGGTTCAGCGAGGTTGTCGGCTTCATTTTTCAGCGGTAACCCAGCAAACCTCGGCGCATTTGGCGGCAGTGAAGGGCAGGGCCTAACTGCCGCGCAAATTGCCGCTCATACTCATACTGGAACGACGGATAACCCAAGCAATTCGATGGATCACACGCACGGCGTTGGGTTGGCTGGTTTTGCGTCTGGTGGCGGAGCTGGCATAGCGAGCGCTGCTACCAACACCGGAGTTATATCCACCGGAGTTGCTGGTGGCTCATTGGTTCACACTCATACATTTACGACTAACACAAACTCAGGTACCGGCGTTGCGCATAACAACGTACAACCAACAATCATCTGCAATTACATCATCAGAGTCTTGTAGATCGGATACCACCAGCGCTGTTCGTCAAATTGCCTGTTGCGCTTCACGATCCCATCGTGGGCGGCGGCGATCACACAAAAGAAAAGTGTAATCGCAAAGAAAAGGCCGAATCCATCAAGCCAAGCCCGGATATCTGGGCTGATCCAGTAGCGGACGCGAATAAATAATCTGCGCATTCCGTTCCTCTACCACCACAACCCCACAGCGAGCAAGTATGACCGATCTAAACGCGCTCAAGGCAGCGAACGCGAAGCGCTGGGCAAATGCGAAGCTGACAAGAAACTTTGCTTCGGTTGCAAGCCACCTCGTCGACCCCGGCGCCAAGGCGCGTTACCTCGCCGTTTCAGCAAAAACCGGCGTTCCCTGGGCCTTCATTGCGGTCGCTCACGAACGCGAGTGTTCGCAGGATTGGACAGGGAGCCTCGCGCAGGGCGATCCCTGGAACAGGGTCTCGGTTCACGTTCCGGCCGAGCGAGGGCCGTTCAGGAATTGGGAAGATGCGGCCATTGATGCCCTCGTCAACTGCGCTCCCCGCGCCGCGCGCAACAAGGATTGGTCGATCGGGGGAACGCTGACGATGCTGGAGCAATATAATGGCCTCGGCTACGCGGCGCGCGGGAGGCCCTCTCCGTATATCTGGAGTGGAACGGATCAGTACGTCTCGGGGAAATACGTTCGGGACGGCGTGTATGACCCGGGCGTGGTGGATAGTCAGTTGGGGTGCGCCGGCCTGCTTATGGCGATGACGGTACTTGATCCGAGCATTCAATTGGCCGGTACGACCAACGCTTCCATTAAAACGGCTGCCGCTCGGAAGTCGGTGCCGATCCAACGATCTGCCGCTCCGTCCATAACAAACCCGTCGAAAGGTTCGATTGGCGAATTTGTCGCTTCCATGCTGACGGCCATCTTCAAAAGGAAATAGCCATGTCGATGTTGTTTGATGTTGTCGTGTTTGTCGCCGGCTATATCGCGTCTATTTATACCTGGTCGAAGATCAAGATATCGATCGATGCGGCGCGTTCTGGAGCTGTGTGGCTTCGCCAGAAGGCCTCGCAGATCGCGGCAAGGCTCTGGAGCCTGTGATGTTATCGAAGCTTCGTATCTGTTTCTGTGAGGCGTCATGTTGACGAAGGTCAAGGCGTTCTGCCTCCACTCATTGACGATCGCCTGGAGTTATGTCCTGGCGCTCGTCGGAACGATACTCCAGCTCGTCGACACGGCAGGCGACACTCTGGGCGATCCGGGTTTCAAAGATCAGGTGTCCGCAGCCGTTGGTGACCCAACGTGGGCGGGCAGGGTGTTGTTGGCTATTTCGATCGTCACTTTGGCCGCGCGTCTGCGGTCGGTTGGAAGGCGTTCCTGATGTGGATGACAATTATCGGTTTTCTCGGTGGCCCGGTTATCAAGGGTCTGGTCGATGCTTACAACGCGCATCTCAAGGCGCAATCTGCCGACGCTGCGACGGCGGCGAATTTGGCGGGCAAGGAGATCGCTGCGCAGACAGCGGAAACCGATGCGAACATTCAGCTTCGGATGAAAGAAATCGGCCACCCATGGGAACCTGAAAAGCTCGCATTTTATATCGTCTTGGCTTTTTTCGCCAAATGCGTGGTGTGGGACACGATACTCGGTCTCGGAACAACTCCGCCACTTAAGGGCGATGCCAGCGGGTGGGCCGGTCTTGTTATGTCGTTCTACTTCGCCAAGCGCGGTTTTGAAAATGTAGCACGGATCATCAAGCGATGACCGATTTGCAGGCTGGAGACGTCAGGGCCATCGTTGTCGAAACGCTGGCTGAACAGCAACGGCTTCATCACGACGATATTGACGCTGTAGTTTTGAAAGCTGTTGCAACCATTCTGTCTTCATTCGGAATCGAGGAGTCGGATCGAAGGGAGCTGCGGGCAGATTTCCAACATTTGAGGCGTTGGCGCCGAAGCGTCGAGCAGGCGCAGAGTTATACTTTTAAGGCGGTCATAACCGTCATCGTCACCGGCTTCGTCGGTGCGGTCTGGCTCGGTATCAAGGCAACGCTCGGCAAATAGTCTCGCCTGGTCACGGCAGGGCGTAGAACTATCCGCAGTCGTGTACCGAGCGCTATCAGACAGAAATCGTGGATTTAGGTGTGGCTGATGTACAGAATCCGCGAGGTTGATGCTCAGGACGACGATATCGCGGAAACCCTTGAGGAGCTCCACGCGTTGACTTTCTTCGCCTGCGCGCCTGTTCCAAAGTTTGATCAGGGACATTGGTGGCTCGCTCTTCGCGAAAGGGAGCCAGTGGCCTTTGCAGGGATCATCCCTTCAGCCCTCGTATGCAATGCAGGTTACTTCTGCCGAGTCGGTGTACTGAGAGGGCATTGGGGACGGGGACTGCAACTGCGCTTGATGCGCGCCGTACAGACGCGCGCGCGGCTCAATGGCTGGTGTTCGGTAATATCCGACACGACCGACAATCTACCGTCGGCGAATAACTTCATCCGCGCCGGCTATCAGCTTTATCAGCCAAAGATCCCATGGGCTTGGCCAAACACGCTATATTGGCGCAAACCCATAGGTTAACGCTGTCGTTCGACACCTTTCAAACATTGCTTTGCCCGGTGGCCAATTAGCTATCGGGCTTCTTTTCGTTTGGGCAGCACAATATGGCGGAGTAGCCATGTTCCGCGCGCCTTGATCATTGGGGATCAGGCAGTAAACTGGTTAGGCTCGACCGCTTCAAGTTCGCAACGACGGATCGGGCAAGGAAACGTCAATGGCAGGG
>JANLYB010000373.1:0-9830 GCA_031365425.1 Hyphomicrobiaceae bacterium | reverse complement strand
CTCGGCACCGCCGCCACAAAATATCTCGCGCCGTAATTATGGCCGCTGGCAGCAAGCGCCAGTATAGTAAGGACGTGCAACCAAACACTGCATGCTGCGTTATGCGCTCTAATCCATCGTCCCGGTGGCCGCCGATCACAGGTATTGCGTCATGCCCAAAAAAGCCCGTGCCTATTGGAAGGGTTATCTGCGCCTCTCTCTCGTGACCATCGGCGTCGAAATTTACAACGCCGTCGAGTCCGCTTCCGAAATCTCGTTCCGCCAGATCCACAAGCCGTCGGGCCGCCGCGTTAACTACGAAAAAGTCGTCCAAGGCGTCGGCAAAATCAGCAGTTCCGACATCGTCAAAGGCTACGAAGTCGATACTGATACCTACATCACGCTCGAACCCGAGGAGATTGGCGCCCTCAAACTCGAAAGCAAAAAGACCATTGATCTCGTCCAGTTCGTGGACTCGGACGATATCGACTACCGCTACTTCGAACGCCCCTATTTCGTCGCTCCCGCCGATCAACTCGCGGGCGAGGGTTACGTCGTCATCCGCGACGCGCTTCGAAAGACCCGTAAAGTCGGTCTGGCTCAGGTCACCATCGGCGGCCGCGAGTGGCTCGTCGCCCTGGCCCCCTTGGGCGACGGCCTCGTCATGGAGATGCTCCGCTACGCCAATGAACTGCGAGACCCAGCGGACTTCTTCGACGAAGTCCCCGCCACCAAGCCCGACAAGGAAATGGTCGATCTCGCCGTCCAATTGATCGGCAAGAAATCAGCAGCCTTCGCGCCGGAGAAATATGAAGATCATTATCAGACGGCCCTCAAGGAACTCGTCCAGGACAAGCTCAAGGGCCGCAAGATCATCGCCCCGCACGAAGAGCCAACGCTACGCGGCACCAATGTCGTCGATCTGATGGAAGCCTTAAAGCGCAGCGTCGGCCAGCAGGGCAAGTCATCCGCGCGATCGTCTGAGGAAAAGCCCGCATCAGCCAAAGCGCCGGCCGCCAAAGCCAAACCGTCCCGCAGCAAAAAGCACGCCTGACGGTGCCCCATGGCCAAGCCGCTCGCGACCTACCGCGCCAAACGCGACTTCAAAAAGACCGCCGAACCCTCTGGCAGCAAAGCCATCCGCGCGGCTGAACATCCCCGTTTTGTGATCCAGAAGCACGATGCAACCCGCCTCCATTACGACCTCCGCCTCGAGATCGACGGCGTCTTCAAGTCGTGGGCCGTCACCCGGGGGCCCGCTCTCGATCCGGCTGAAAAGCGCTTGGCCGTCGAAGTCGAGGATCATCCGCTGGACTACGGCGATTTCGAAGGCACCATACCGAAAGGCCAATACGGCGGCGGCACGGTGATGGTCTGGGACCGCGGATTCTGGTCCCCCATCGGAACCGAGTCTGCCTCGCAAGCACTCAGTGACGGCGAACTCAAATTCAACATCGCCGGAGACAAGCTCAAGGGCAGTTGGGTCCTCGTCCGCATGAAACACGACCGTGACGGCGGCGAGCGCAACAACTGGCTGCTCATCAAACATCGCGACGAGTGGTCCAAAGATGGCGACGGCGACGCAGTGCTGTCCAAGGACCGCTCGGTCGCCTCGGGCCGGACCATGGCGACGATCGCGTCTGGCAAAGGCGATGGCCCTAAGCCCTTCATGACGAGCCGCCGCAAACCCGCCAGACCCGACGAGGTTCTCGACACGGATCCGCCTGCAAACGATCCATCTCCCCCAACGAAATTTCCATCGCGAAAGCCCCCAGCAACTCTTGCCTCCGTCAAAGGTAATGCAAGCGCGGTGCTCGGGATCCCCATAACGAAGCCTGGAAAAGTCCTATGGCCGGGCACGGACCTGACGGATGCCGTGACGAAGCTCCAACTTGCCGAATACCTCGCAACCGTTGGCCCCTGGATGCTCGACCACATCCAAGGCCGCCCCTGCTCTTTGATCCGCGCACCCGACGGTATCGGCGGCCAATCGTTCTTTCAGCGCCACGCCATGACGGGTTCGACGCAACATATCGAAACCCTCAAAGTTAGCGGCGATCACCAGCCCTACCTGATGATCAACACCGTCGAAGGCCTCGTCGCCATGGCCCAGATCGCGGCGCTGGAATTCCACCCCTGGAACTGCGCGCCGGGCCGGCCCGATGTTCCCGGACGGCTGGTGTTCGATCTTGATCCTGCCCCCGATGTTGCTTTCACAGCCGTCGTAGATGCCGCCAACGAACTGCGCCAGCGTCTCGACGGCGTCGGCCTGATGGCCTTCTGCAAAACAACCGGCGGCAAAGGTCTCCATGTCGTCACCCCGCTGAAAGCCGCCGCCACCGAAACACTGGACTGGGACGATGCGAAGACCTTCGCGCAGGCGGTCTGCGCCCAAATGGCGGACGATAGCCCATCCCGCTACTTGACCAAAATGACCAAGAAACTGCGCACGGGTCGCATTTTCCTCGACTACCTCCGTAACGACCGCATCGCGACAGCGGTCGCGCCCTTGTCGCCCCGCGCCCGCCCTGGCGCCCCCGTTTCCATGCCCTTGAACTGGTCGCAGGTTCGCAACGGTCTCGATCCTCGCCGGTACACCGTACAGACTGCAGCCCCATTGCTGACCAAGTCCAAAGCCTGGGCCGACTACGGCAAGGCCGCACGCCCCTTGCGCGCGGCGATCAAAAAACTGATCGGCAGCGTGCGATGACGCGAACCAAAACCCAACATTCTATCAAGCCGTCAACCGCCCCCGTCCCAGCCTTTATCGCCCCATGCCTTGCGGCGCTGGTCCGCGAGCCGCCAGACGGCGCGCATTGGGGCCATGAAATCAAGTTCGATGGCTACCGCCTTGAAGCCCGGATCGGCAACGGCGCGGTTGCCTTTTTGACCCGCGGCGGCCACGACTGGACCGGCAAGTTCGCCGGACTCACCAAGCCGCTGACAGCGCTCGGCCTTACCAGCGCTCTGCTTGATGGCGAGGTCATCGTCTACGGCGGCAACGGCGCATCGAGCTTTGTCGAACTCGTCGCCGATCTGAAAGCCGGGCGTTCGGCTCGCATGGTCTACATGGCGTTTGACCTGCTGTTCTTGAACGGCACCGACCTGCGTGCGCTTCCCCTCGCTGAACGCAAGGGCCTGCTGGCGGAGTGCCTTAAAACCGCACCCAAAAACGGCCCGCTCCGCTACAGTGAACACATGCAGGGCGATGCCGCAGCCATCTTGGCCAACGCGTGCAAGCTTGGCCTGGAAGGCATTATTTCAAAGCGTCTCGACAAGCCGTATCGCTCGGGCAGTCACGCCGGTTGGGTCAAGTCGAAATGCGTCCAGTCCGACGAGTTCGTCATCGCCGGCTATCTTAACTCGACCGCAATCAAAGATGCAGTTGGCGCACTCGTCCTTGGCGTCTACGAAAAAAAGCAACTCGTGTATGCCGGTCGCGTAGGCACCGGTTTTGATTGCAAGACCGCGCGAGAACTCTGGCAACTTCTCCAGCCGCTGAAATCTTCCGCATCCCCGTTCAGCCAATCGCTCTCTGCCTTGCAAACCAAATCCGTAAACTGGGTTCAGCCCAAGTGCGTGGCCCAGATTGAACATCGCGCTTGGACGAGCGACGGGTTGCTGCGCCACGCAGCCTTCATAGCCCTGCGTGACGACAAACCAGCAAGCCAAGTCTCCCGCCCAAAAGTTAGCTCGACCTGATCCCGCTTATGCGCCGTCCTGCCGCGCGACGTGATAAGCCCAAGCGTTGCACGTAAACGAGGTCTAAGCTGATATCCTCGAAACCAGGACTAATCCACATGGACGA
This sequence comes from Hyphomicrobiaceae bacterium, assembly GCA_031365425.1. Lineage (GTDB taxonomy): Bacteria > Pseudomonadota > Alphaproteobacteria > Rhizobiales > Hyphomicrobiaceae > JANXVY01. The sequence continues at coordinate 6,043 of JANLYB010000373.1, read as the reverse complement.
TACCCAATCCGCAGCCGCCCGCCGCGCCCAGGTCACGGCGGACATCATGGCGCAAACCAGCATCGACGATGCCATGATCCACCGCGTGGTCCACACTTTCTACGACCGGGTCCGCGCCGATGCCGTGCTCGGCCCGGTGTTTGGAGCGCTCATCACCGATTGGGAACTCCACCTCGCCAATATGTGCCGTTTCTGGTCGTCCGTGACCTTGAAAACCGGCATCTATTCCGGCTCGCCCATGCAGCGACATGCGCCCTTACCGGTCGATGCACACCACTTCGACCGCTGGCTTGAACTGTTCAAGCAGACGGTCACCGAGGTCTGCCCTCCTGCTGCCACTGAGGTCTTCCTCGACGCCGCCCACCGGATCGCCCAAAGCCTCGAATTCGGCATCGCCTCTCACCGCGGCCTCATGCTCGCCAAGGGTGAGAGGCTGCCTGCGGCGTAGGGTGCAATAGCGCAGCGTATTGCACCGGCTGCCTGCCCGGCGGCGCAACACGCCAAGAGGCTATTGCGCCCCCTCTCACCGCACCATATCGAACACGAGCAGTTCGGCGTCGTCGATGCCTTCGAGTTCCAGCGCGCGGACGTCTTCGATGGCGAGTCCGTCGCCCTCGGCGAGATCGAGGCCGTTGACCCGGACCGAGCCGCGCGCAACCTGGACCCAGGCGATCCGGCCATCGACGATGTCGTGGGTGACCTTGTCGCCGGACGCAAACACGCCCGCATACAAATCGACATCCTGCCGGATCGTCACAGACCCGTCGCGGCCCGTCCGCGAGCCGGCGAGGCGCAAGCGGCCTTTCTTGTCGGCAACCGAAAACGACTTCTGCTCATATCCAGGCGCAACGCCCGCCCGCTCCGGCATGATCCAGATCTGCAGGAAATGCACCGGCTCTGTCTCGGACGCGTTGAACTCGCTGTGCCGGATGCCTGTGCCAGCCGACATCCGCTGCACATCGCCGGGCCGGATCACCGAACCGGTCCCTAGGCTGTCCTTGTGCTCAAGTCCCCCGTCCAGAACGTAGGTCACGATTTCCATGTTGGCATGCGGATGCGCCGGAAACCCCTCGCCGCCCGCAACTTTGTCATCGTTGATGACGCGCAACGGCCCAAACCCCATATGCACGGGATCGTGATACTGCCCGAATGAAAACGTATGGCGGCTGTTGAGCCAGCCAAAATCGGCGTGCCCGCGTTCGTTTGCTTTCCTGAGCGTCAAGGCCATGGCGATCTCCAATGAGCTTCGCTTCGCGCCTGGCTGTCCCCACGCGCGAAGCGAACATGTCCACTTTGTTAGGATCGCAAATGGGGGGGCGGGATCCGCTCTACAACCCCATCGTAACGGCCCCTACACCGGTCGCACGACCACAACCGTCGCATTGTCCTGATGCGGCTCGCGCAACTGATCCACCGTACGGATTAGCGCCGCGGCGACCGCCTCTGACCCGTCCGCACCATAAGCGGCAATGATCCGCCCGATCTCGCCGTTGTCGAGGCTCTGCAGTCCGTCGCTGGCGAGGATCACGTAGTCGCCCGGCTCCAGCACGAGCGGACGCCGCGAAATATCGACCAGATCGATGTCGTCGCCCGTCACTGCCGACCGCAGCATATGCCGCCGTGGATCGCGCTTGGCTTCGCTGACGGAAATCTTGCCAGCGGCCGCCAGGCGGTCAAGGTCGGGCGCCAGCGAATGGTCTTCGTTGAGCAGCGCAATCTCTCCGCGCCGCCACAGCAGCAGCGGACTATCGCCGACGCTGACCCAGTTGATCCCCTTCGCGCCGAACGTCACGGCGACAAGCGTCGAGCCCATCCCTGACAAAAGAGGGTTCGCCTCGACTTTATCGGCAATGGCCGTATTGGCGCGAGCGAGCCCGTCCATCAACCCTTCGACGATCGAGCCGCGATGATGTGAAAACGATTGCAGAAAGTAGTCGCAGCACGTCCGGCTGGCGAGCGCGCCCCCCGCGTGCCCGCCCATGCCGTCCGCCAGAACGGCGAGCATTCGCACGGCTTCGGCTGGCGCACCATCCCGAAGGGAAGGCTCATCGCCCGGCCAGATCAGCGCTGCGTCTTCCTGATAGTCGCGCGCCCCGCGCGTGGCACGGACTGCGCAATCAAACTGAACCGTGGGCTCTGATTGATCCTCATCGGGCGGCGCGGCAGGGTTGGCATTGATGGGTGTTGCAGTGGTCAAGGGTTGTCTTTCAATCCTTCGATTCCGAAATCTCGGACCAATCGAACTCGGGCCCGCAGAACGGCATGAACACCAGCTGCGTCCGGCCCATGATGATCACGTCCATTGCGGCCAATTCAATAGCTGTCGTGGGCCGCTTGGCATTGACCGACACGACGTTGGTCTTGCTCATGTTCGGCACGAACAGGAACCCCCGGTCGGTGCCATCGTAGCGGATGTAGGCCTGCTCTTCGAACGAAATAGTATCATCGCCGTAGTCGAGCGGGATACGGCTGTTGGGAGCGCGCCCGATCGTGTTGTTGCCCTCGAACACGGGGCGGAATGCCCCAAGGCCTGGGCCGCCGGTGATGACGAGCCAGCCGACCACGGGATCCTGCACGAACTGTCCGCGTTTCAAAGCTTGGCGGCCGCGCACGAGCTGCGTGCGCGCGGGTTCGTCTGTGGCGGGTGCCGGGTCGGCAGCTTTTGCTGCGCCGCCACGGATGATACGGGTGGTGTTGGTGCCATCGAATTCCATGTGACGATCCTGTTGATTGAGGTCCTGCTGTTTGAGCGAGGCCACGCCGCGTGCTTCCCGTGCCGCTTCCGCAGCGCTTAGAGGGCGATACCCGTCGCCGTCGTGGCCCGGAGCTGCCGGCTGCGCGGGCACAGGCGGCGGCGTTTCGGGCGGCTCGGCGGCCGCGTGCGGAGAAACCACGGTTGGAGCTGCCGCGGGCGTGGACGGACCAGGTGCCGGAGCCGCCGCTGCTGGGGTGCGCCCGTGCATGCCGGTGTCGTCACGGCTCGCCGCCACCAGCGCATCCTTCAGCGAGCCCAAGAACCCGCCCGGTTTAGCCTTACCACCCGGACCATCCGCCATCGATCGTCTCCCCAGCCACTGAATTTTTGTACCGTGATCATAATTGCCACGAAACCACGGGCCTCAACACCCACAAAGTTAGTGGGACGCAGTTTCCGCTGCGATGCGGCAGCAAAATGGCTGAATGAGCCAGACATTATGAAATTTTGTTCAGATGCCGTTCATATCCCGCCCCTTGCCACATTCCTCGCCCATGGACGATATGAAGGCCAAGGATTCGCCGGAGGTCTCTTTCTTCGGCCAGCTCTTGCTGGCCAAGCGCCAAGGGCCGCCGTCGCGAGCGCCGGACTCAAAACCTGCGGCCCACTTTGGACCGTAGGTGTTGCAACAACAGAAGGAGACTATGACGAACCTCATCGCGCTGCCGGTCGGAACTGTCCTCGTCGGAGACTACCGTATCCAGCGCGTGCTGGGTGCGGGCGGCTTCGGCGTGACCTATCTGGCCGAAGAGAGCGCGTTGTCGCGTGTCGTCACCTTGAAGGAATACTTTCCCTCCGATTTTGCCGCCCGCAAAGACGGCCTCGAAGCGATGCCGCGCTCGTCCGACAGCACTGGCGATTTCCAATGGGGCCGCGACCGTTTCATCGAGGAAGCCAAAACGCTGGCGAAGCTCGATCACCCCAACATCGTTCGCGTGTACCGATACTTCGAAGCCAACAACACCGCCTACATGGTGCTCCAGTTCGAGGAAGGGCTGAGCTTCAAGTCCTGGCTCAAAGGCCTGGGCCGCGCGCCGCGCCAGAAGGAGCTGGACGCCATCGTTGCGCCGCTGCTCGACGCATTGGAGTTCATTCACAAAGCGGACTACCTCCACCGCGACATCGCCCCTGACAACATCATCATCGGCAAGGACAACGTGCCCGTCCTGATCGACTTCGGCTCGGCGCGCGGAGAAATCGCAGCCCATTCCAAGACCGTCAGCGCGCTCGTGAAGCCGGGCTACAGCCCCTATGAGCAATACGCCGAAACCAGCCGCCAGCAGGGTCCCTGGTCCGACATTTACGCGCTCGCTGCCACGCTTTATCATGCCATCACGGGCAAGCGCCCGCCCGACAGCCCCTCGCGCATCATGAAGGACGAATACGTCCCGGCCCGCGAATCCGCGCTGGGTGCCTATAGGGCCGGTTTCCTCAAAGCCATCGACAAGGCGCTCCAGATGAACGTGGAGGCGCGCCCGCAATCGGTTGCCGCCTGGCGCGGCGACGTGCTCGCCCCCGATCCGCCCAAGCAATCCTGGCTCTCGCGCGGACGAGGCGCCAAGCAGCAAGCCGATGCAATGGAACTTGCAGGTGCTGGCGCGCCCCCGGCCATCCCTGCGTCCACCATGATCCCGCCGCAACCCGACGCCCCAGGCGTTCAAGGCGGCTTCCTCGACTTTTTCGACGTCCTGCGCGGCAAAGCCGCTGACCAGCCCGCAGCCGCTCCCGTCGTGGATGAGCCGCCTCCGCCTGCCAAGTCAAAGCCCGCTGCCAAAGCAAAGCCCAAGCTCGAAGCTAAGGCCGCCGAGCCCAAGGCCAAAGGCAAGCCCAAGGCGAAGGCGCCCGAGCCACCTGCAAAGCCGGCTCCCGCCGCCAAAGCCGCAGCCCTCAAAACTGAACGCGCAACGCCTGCCCGCCCGCGCCCAGTTCACGGCGGTGCAAAGCCGCGTCGCATCGGTGTGATCACCAAACTGGCCATGGCCGCAGCCGTCGCGGGCGGCGTGGTGCTGTTTCAAAACCAGCTTCCAAAAGCGCCTGCGCCCACCAAAGCCGCCATCGTCATGCCGCAGGACATCCCGGTCATGCTGCGCGAGTTCAAGGCCCACGACACCGCCGTTAACGGCGTCGCCTTCGCCCCTGATGGCCGCACTATCATCTCCGTTTCCCGTGACGCCACCTTCAAGATCTGGAACGCGGCTTCGGGCAGCCTGCAGAAGTCGATCCCGCTCGATAATCGCCTCGTCACCTCGCTGGCTGTCTCAGGACGCCGCGCTGTGACCGGCCACGGCGACGGCACGGCAGTGCTTTACGATCTCGACCGCGGCGAACGCGTTGCTCAGTTCAAACGCAACGACGCCGACATCTGGGCCGTCGCGTTCCTCGGCAATCAGGACCGTTTCGCTACCGCCAGCCACGACTACATCACCACCGTCTGGGAAACCAAAAACACCACCGCTCCGCAGTTTGCCCTGGAAGGGCACGAAAGCGCGGCCCAGGCTGTCGCCTATTCCGAGCACGGCCCCTGGATCGCCACCGGTAGCGCCGATATGACGGTCCGCCTCTACGACGTCGACACCCACAATCTCCAGCGCGTTTACAAGGGCGCGAAAGACTTCGTCACCAGCCTTGCCTTCTCGCCGGACGGGAAGTCGCTGGCGGTCGCAAGTCTCGACGGTTCGATCCGGATCTATTCGACGACCTCCAGCCGCCTGCAAAAGCAGTTGACCGGCCATAAGAGCCGCATTGGTGCGCTCGCCTTCTCGCCCGACGGCAACATCCTGGCGTCCGCCGCCGACGAAGGCATCGTCCGCCTCTGGGACGCCAGGCGCGGCCGCACCATGCGCTCGCTCGGCGGCCACGCGGGCGGCGCGAAATCCGTCAGCTTCTCCCCCGACGGCACCAAACTCGCCTCCAGCGGCGCCGACGGCATGATCCGCCTCTGGTCCGTTCCCTCGGTCAAGATACGGGAATGATCGACAGCTTGTAGACCTGATTTCGATATCGGATCATCATCGCGTGTGGAGGCCCCACGCATGAAAAAAATCACCAAAGAATTCCGCGTCGAACCGGGCGAGACGGTCGATCTCAAAGCCCGCCCGACGCTGGTCGATGCCATTTACGCGAACAAACGAGAGTATCAGCAACTCCTGGCCTCCCACATCGAGCGCATGAGCAAGCTGCAATCGCTGCTGTATGCCTCCAACTCTCATGCGGTCCTCGTCCTGTTCCAGGGCATGGACGCGGCGGGTAAAGATAGCTGCATCAAGCACGTGATGTCGGGCGTCAATC
>JANLYB010000349.1:0-7959 GCA_031365425.1 Hyphomicrobiaceae bacterium | reverse complement strand
ACACCTGCTTTTGGCGTTCGGCGTTGTTGGTCGTCGAGCCGCACTCAAGATCTTTGGTGCCGTTGGCGAGCCGAGGAATGCGCGTTGCCGATGTCACGTGGTTCAGTTTGACTTCGAGCTTTTCGAGCTTCAATTCGGTTTTCACGGCAGCAACGATCTTGTTGCAAATGTCCATGGCAAAGCCGATCGGCTGCTGCTTGTCGTCAAGGTAGGAAAAGGGCACCGACGATTCGCGGAAACCGATCGTGATCGTCCCGCTATCCTTGATCTTCTTCAATGCACCCGTCAGCTCTTGTGCACCGGCTGGTGCGCAAACAAGTCCCGCAGCGACTGCCGCGATCAAAAGACGTCTCATGCCCACAAGTCCTCTGTTGATGCTCTGGCGGCTGCCAGACATTTTTCACCGACCACACCGGGTGCGGGCGGCGTCGTGCCGTTGGACCCGCGCCGAGGCCATCGGCGTGTTCGTCCACATCCGTACTGATCGGAGAGGTGCGACTTAAAAGCAAGCCCAAAAAGTGAGCGGGACTACCAGAGTGCGCCCAATTTTTTTCCATGTGCAGGCAGGGCAACGTCACGTGCTTACGGATGGTGCGATGCGAGATGGATATTTCAGTCTAATTTCAGCGGCCTGACTGGAGCGCAGCAGAAATAGACTAACGGCTAGAAGCACTTGCGAGGTGCACACGCGGCAGCGAAAAAAACAGTTTCACGGTGCTGTGCCCGCCTTTGGACTTGGGCACGAACAGCCATAGGACGCATGCGATGACGGCAAGTGGCACCATGGAGATAGCCGGGTCGACCATCGCCGTTACAACGGTTACAGCCCACAGCAGAGCCAAGCCATGCTCGGCGATGGCGATCACTTTCGACTGGGAGTGACGTCGCAGCAGGTTGCGCCTGTTGCCCGCTAGGGGATGCCAAAAATTCAGGAGCGCGGTTGAGCTTGCGGCGAGCGCGCTGAAGCCGACGGCGAACATCGCGGCTGCGGGCGCGATAACGGCCAGCGAGAAAATCGGCACGGCAAGGATAACGGCGAGCGGGATAGCGATTGCGGAGAGCTTGGCCAAGGCCGATTGGGTGGCCGGGATCGGAGCGGTGGCAATGACTTCAGGGGCATCTTCGCCCGAGACTGTGATCCAGGCCAGGGAGGCCGAGATCTGGGCCGCCAGGACGACGATCAGCGGCGTCAGGGCGATGGCTGGCGGGATGTCGTGGGGGCTGCGCAGAAGAAGAACAGCGAGCGGCAGGGTGTAGATGATCTGGAGGCCGAGTTGGGCGAACAGGTTGGGATCGCGGGTCAACAGGCGCCATTCCTTGAGGCGGAGCGACGGGCCGGGGCCGGCGCGGAAGCGGCTGGCGCCGCGTGCGCCGTGAGCGGTCAGCGGATCGGCGCTGGAACCGGCTGCGGTCTGACAGGCGGTGGCGAATGCGCCGCTCAGGGCGGCAACCGCGGCGATAAAGATGACAGCGCAGACGAGCAGGAGATTGGCCAAGCTTAAGACATCGCCTTGGGCTGCGGCCTGGAGACAGACGAAGATGTCACCGCTGTTCTGGGTGAGCCAATGTTGAGCGCGACCCAGCCAAGTCATGGCTTCCGCGGTCATTTCCTTTGGCAGAAGGAGGCCGATCTGGACGATCAGGACGAAGCCACCCGCGATAATGGCTGCCATGATCTGAGAGATAGTGCGGGCACGGCGAGCGCCGGCGGCGGCGAACAGCGCGATTGCGATCATGAGGCCGACGGCTGTGCCAAACATCGCCATTGCAACGAGAATGGGATAGATCGACAACCATGCGGATCCGTCTTGAATTGCACCAATATTGGCGAGCGGAAGCAGGAGCGGGGCGACAGCGGCGAACGACGTCGCAGCAATGGACAATGCCCGGGAGGCGACGGCCTTCCAGGCGGGCAGCGGGGACGCAAACAGGAGTTCGAGACTGCCGCGTTCGTAGAGCGAACGCGTGGCACCCAACAGGCCTTGGGCGATCATCCACAAAAGCGCGCCGATGGCCGCCGTTGCGACGGCCTGCGGGCCAAAGAGGCCTGGCGTGCTGGCGCGAAGCGAGAGCGCGCCCCAAGCGAGCGCGTGCATCACGACGAGGCTGACCACAACGAACCCGGTTGTCGTCACGGCCGACCAGCGGGCAACCACTTCGGTCAACTGACGCCGACTCAAACGGAGATCGTGGGCAAGCAGCCAAGCGAAGGATCCGGGGTGGAACGTCATGCGGTTTTGCCTTGATCTTGGTCCCCGCCTTCGCGCTGCCCGGTCGTCAGGGTCAGGAAGACATCCTCAAGCGTGCTGTTGGTGCCGCCGAACTGAGCGCGGAGGGCATCCATGGTGCCTTCGGCGACGAGGCGTCCGCCGCGGACGATGCCAATGCGGTCCGCCAAGCGCTCGGCGACTTCGAGAATATGGGTCGTGAGGATGATGGTCGCACCGGCGCGAACGCGGGCCGTCAACAGATCCTTGACCTGACGGGCGATGGCAGCGTCGAGGCCCGTCAGGGGTTCGTCAAGCATAATGAGGCGGGGCTCGTGAACGAGCGCTCCGGCGAGGGCGACCTTCTGCTTCATGCCGCGTGAGAAGCCTTCGCAGCGGATGTGGCGATGGGGGCCGAGTTCGAGGATATCGAGCAATTCGGCGGCGCGCTTCTGGGCGAGGGCAGAGGGCACCGACCAAAGACCGGCGATGAATTCCAGATATTCTATCGGGGTCAGCTTGTCGTAGAGCATGGGCTCGTCGGGGAGCCAGGCGGTGATGCGTTTGGCGGCTAAGGGGTCAGCCAAGGCGTCGATGCCGAAAATGGAGATTGCGCCTGCGTCCGGTTTCAGGAGGCTTGCAACCATGCGCAGAGTGGTGGTTTTGCCAGCGCCATTGGGTCCAAGGAGGGCATAGAATTCGCCAGGAGCAACGCGCAGGTCGAGACCGGCGACCGCTCGCTTTTCGCCAAAGGACTTACAAAGGCCGGTGAGTTGCAGCGCCGCCTTCGTGGTATCCGCAAAGCATTCGTCGGGACCTAAACCGTCCATTGGCAGCACCTTGTTCCCGATGAAACTGTCTTCCATCTGGCGACAAACGTACGAGGTCGAGGTTGCCGACCGATTAAGGGTGACTCAAAAGATGGTGGAAATCACCTAAACTTGCGCGTTCCTTGCTCAGTCTGGCTCAGCCTTGGATCTGCGAGCACATGTTCCCTTGGCGTGCGCGAACCCGCTCCTGGCGGCCCCCCCCATAAATCGTACACGTAAGCACTATGCTGCATTGCAGCAAATGCAGGGCAGGTTCCGGATCTTGGCACTTCTTGTTTTGACCCGACGCAGCATATCTTACGTCATCAGCTGGCATACAGAATGCCAAGCTGGTTCACTTAGGAGAATTCACCATGGCTACCGCACTTAATTCTTCGGCTCCCTTCGAAGCCGCTCCCGGTTCGTCGATTCTAGCGCTGATCAGTTCGATCTTCTCATTCCGCAAGCCGGTGACGACGTGGGATTACGTGTTTATCGGCATGTAAGGCGCTCACGAACGACTGCCACACTTTAGCGTACAAAAAAGCCCGCCGTGTCACCACGACGGGCTTTTGCTTTGCCAATTCATCACGATCGGAAACATACCGTACGAGCCGAAACGGCTCCAGCCTACGTGCATCGAATCCATGCCTAAGCGGCATTTCAGTCTGCCTCGCCTCACAGTTATCTGTGACATGCCCAATTAGGGGTCAGCGGAATACAATTCGAGGAGATACTTGAATGTCTAAGGCAATTCTTGCGGTGGTTGGATTAATGGTTGCTGGCATCACACCGGCTGCAGCGGCAATGGACTGTGGCAAAATGCTGGATTCGCACACGACAGAAATCACAAAAATGTCTAAAGCATCTGCCGAAAAGCGGGCAGCTCTGACGCGCATGGCGCTGTCGGGCTATGATAGCTGCATGGCGGGCGACATGCTCAATGCCGAAAAATTCTTCAAGATGATCATGGACACATCAAACTAGACCTGCACCTCGTGGCTAAGCGCCGCGTCCAACTCTTCACCGGAGCCTGCCGCGATTTCCATCAGGCAGGCTCCGGTTGTTTGCATTGATCGCAATTACTTCGGCAGGAGCACTGCGTCGATCACGTGGATGACGCCGTTCGACTGCTTGACGTCGGCGATGGTGACAGTTGCCGTGCCGCCGTTTTCGTCCGTCAGGGTGAGCTTACCGTCCTTGTTCTTCTTGACGTTCAGCATGGCACCCGAGAGCGTCTTGACGGGATGAGCGCCCTTGTCGTCATCGACCATCTTGCCAATCGCGTCCGACATGACGGCTTTGCCAACCACGTGCGAGGTCAGGATTTTGACCAGTTTTTCCTTGTTTTCCGGCTTCAGAAGCATGTCTACGGTGCCAGCCGGCAGCTTGGCGAAGGCGTCATTGGTTGGTGCGAACACCATGAACGGGCCGGGGCCGGACAGGGTTTCGACGAGGCCCGCTGCCTTCACGGCGGCGACAAGCGTCGTGTGGTCCTTGGAGTTCACCGCGTTTTCAATGATGTTCTTGGTAGGCAACATGGCCGCGCCGCCGACCATGGGGTTGCTGTCAGCGAATACCGGGTTCGATGTGTAGCCCACACCGGCAGCGCCCAGCGCGATGACGCCAAGCATCATGGCGGTCGACAGGAGTTTATTCTTGAGCATGATTTCCTCGTTACAATGATCGCCCCCTTGGTGGGAGCAAGATGAGTTACGAGGAGCGATGAGCCGGGTTTCAGATCGTGCGATCACACATGTTTGAGCGCTTAGGTGTGATCCAAATCTGCGTGGGACATGGGAGCACTGCGCGTGTGGAGTTAGTGAAGGCAAAGAGGTTCGCCCCTTGGAACCCCTCGCCTTAAGTGATCCCGCTCAGGGTTTCGCCTGGACGAGTTTACCCGCATACACGACGGGGCCGGTTGGGGCGCCCGTGGGCGATCCGCCTTCGGGTTCGATGCTGACGGCGTAGGTTGCGTCCTGGATATCACCCGAGGTGTAGGACGCGAGCGTCGGATTGGTCGAAAAAGGCTTATCGCCGACGACACCAAGCGATTTGGGCGCGCCGAGCTTGGCGTTCACAAGCCACAGCTCATAGCTCTTGCCCGTCTGACGTTCCGCGGCAACCGGGCGGATAGTAAAGGTGCGGCTATCGATGTCGACCGTCATTAGGAACGCTGGGCTTTGGGCGTCTTTCTGCAGAACGGCGACGTAGGATTTCGGTGCGGCGGGCTGCACGGCCTCACGCACTACAATGAAGCCGGCCAAGCAGGCGGCAAGGGCACTGGCTCCCAGTGCCGCCGAACGCCAGCGGGCAACACGCTGCTGCAGGTCGATAATATTGGAGGGTGAAATGCCTACGAATTCGACTTGGCGAATACGTTCGGCGATTTTTTCCTTCAATAAGGGCGACGGAGCCACGGGCGCAACTTGCTCGTTAAGGGGTGCCAAGCGCGCTTCCCAGGCTTCGATTGCGGCCGCCAATACTGGATCGCGCGCGCGGCGGAAGGCGACGCTGGCGCGCTCATTTGCATCGAGCGTTCCTAGAGCGAACTCGGCGGCCAGATCATCAATGTTGTCTGTGTCCGTCATGGCGAGAGACACGCCTTCAGTTGAGCAAGCGAACGATGGAGCCAGGTCTTGATCGTGGCCACGGGGTGGCCAAAGCGCTGACTGAGTTCTTCGCGGGTGGCTCCTTGGAGATACGCCTCGATGACGAGCTGTTTGCGTTGGGGCTCAAGCCGGTCCAGACAGGCATTCAGACGCTTGACATCCTGGCTCAATTCGAGGGCGTGCAAGGGCGGCGTATCGTTGGATGCGACATTCAAGGCTTCCGGCGCATCTTCGATAGAAATGGGAACGCGGCGGCGGATTTCGTCAAGGGCTCGATTGCGGGCAATGGTTGCCATCCACGTGATCGGGGAGGATCGTGAGGGGTCGAAATCGGCGGCTCGCTCCCAGATCTTCACGTAAACCTCTTGCAAAACCTCGTCGGCCAAATCCCTGCGCTTTAAGATACGGAGGATGATTCCGTAAAGTTTCGCGCTGGTGGCGTCGTAGACTTGGCCGAACGCTGCAGCATCCTTGCCGGCGACCCGAGCCAGCAGAGCTGCAATATTTTGCGCCGTTGAGATCATTGGTTGGGAATTGCTCGTTGTATGCCCAATTCGGTGCCATCGCTGCTAGCGGCCGGCGTATGCCGCACACTGCAAACCCGAGACGATCCGGCGCTCGCTTACTTACCGGGGTTTATAGCGGGCGTTGAAAGCGAATTCACTAAATGTTTGTTGGCAGGCCGCTATAACTCCCTTTAATCAGCGCGACCGCAGACGCTTAGCAAGCAAGCATCTGTATTTTCAGCAAACAATCCGCCGTCAACATCGGAGCAATGTCACGTGTCTGCAGGAGGATCGACCACCGTTGTCGCGATCGCGCTGGCCTGCAATCTGGGTATTGCGGTGGCCAAATTCACTGCCGCTGCGTGGAGCGGATCGTCCGCGATGCTGTCTGAAGCGATCCATTCGCTGGTCGATACGTCTAACCAGGGGCTGCTGCTTGTCGGTTTAAAGCGTTCGCAGCGGCCGGCGGACGAGCGCCATCCGTTCGGTTATGCGATGGAGCTGTATTTCTGGAGCTTCATTGTCGCGATCCTGCTTTTTTCCTTGGGATCAGGCGTTGCCATCTACGAAGGCGTGGACAAGCTGCTTCATCCCCACCCCATCGAACACGTCAACATCTTGTATATCGTGCTGGGCGTTTCGCTGATCCTTGAAGCGATTTCGACCTACAAATGCGTGGCCGAATTCAACTCCCGGCGCGGCAACACACCTTGGTTTGCCGCCTTGCGGGCGTCGAAGGATCCCTCGCTGTATACGGTACTGCTGGAAGACTGCGCTGCGCTCGCGGGGTTAGCGGTGGCATTTGCAGGCGTTGTTGCGACCGACAAATTTGGAATCGCGCAGGCGGATGGAGCCGCCTCTATCATCATCGGGGTCATCCTGGCGATGGTTGCCGCGTTTATGAGCGTCGAGACCAAGGCGCTGCTGATTGGGGAGGCCGCGCATCCCAGCGTACAAACGGGCTTGCGAGATATGATCAGCGCCGAGACCGGCGCGGGGCGTCCGATCACGCGCATCAACGACATCAAGACGATGCATCTGGGACCGGAAGATATTCTGGTCGTTGCAAGCGTCGATTTCGAGGATGGGCAATCGGCCCGCTCGGTCGAGGCGACCAATGGGCGGATCGAGGCGGCGATCAAGGCGCGGTACCCAGCCGTGCGGCAGTTGTTCCTTGAGGTTAAGGGAAGCCCTGAGGTGGCGGGGATGGTTGCCTCAGCGCCGAGCGAACCCGGTCAGACGGCCTCAGCCCGGCGAGACAGCGACCACCCATCTGGCCACTCCCAGCGAACGGATTTGGTCATGGCAGCGCCGTCCAGTGCAAACGGCAAAGCGGCACCGCAAGCGCGGGTACCGGTGCCTTCCAAAATGATCAAGCAGCCGGTGACTGGGGCAGCGCTTGTTGCGGGCGATGTTAATCCGCATGCCCCGCCATCAAAGAAGTCGAAGAAGAAGGGCAAGCGCGGACGGTAGGCCGATCTGGAGGGGCTGGCTGGGCCGGAACGGCCCAACACTGCGCCCCGATTAGAACGGAATTTCGTCGTCGAGCGACTTGTCGAAGCTGGGCTTGCCTGCCCCTGAACCGCCTTTGGCTGGGCCCTTGGGAGCTGAGTAGCCACCACCACCGCCCGAACCGCCGCCGTAGCCGCCGCCATTGCCGCCTGCATTATAATCCGGCGCGCCGCTTTCCTGCATGCCGCCTGCGCCGGGACGCCCGTCAAGCATGGTCAGGGTGCTGTTCAAACCTTGCAGCACGACTTCGGTCGAGTACTTTTCGACGCCGCTCTGATCGGTCCATTTGCGGGTCTGGAGCTGCCCCTCAATG
>JANLYB010000203.1:0-3947 GCA_031365425.1 Hyphomicrobiaceae bacterium | reverse complement strand
GAAGGCGAGCTTTACTCCTTGTCGTCTTCCGTGGTCTCGCGCTTCTTGATCGCGGCCTTGAAGATGTCGCCGAGCGAAGCGCCCGAATCCGACGAACCGAACTGAGCAACCGCCGACTTCTCTTCCGAGATTTCGTGCTGCTTGATCGAAACGGCGATCTTGCGGGCGGCCTTGTCGACCGACAACACCGACGCATCGACCTTCTGGCCAACTGCGAACCGTTCGGTGCGCTGTTCGGCACGGTCGCGCGAGAGGTCCGCACGCTTGATGTAGCTGACGAGGTCGCTGTCGGCGATCTTCACATGCAGACCGTTTTCTTCGATTGCCGTGACTTCGCAGGTGACGGTGTCGCCTTTCTTGTACTTGGCGAGCGCATCGATGGGGTCACCCGACAACTGCTTGATGCCCAGCGAAATGCGCTCCTTCGCGCCGTCCACATCGAGCACCTGAGCTTTGACGGTGTCACCCTTCTTGTAGTCCTTGATGACTTCTTCGCCAGCCTTCGACCAGTCGAGGTCGGACAGGTGAACCATGCCATCCACGCCGCCGTCGAGCCCGATGAACAGGCCGAATTCGGTGATGTTGCGGATCGGTCCTTCGATGACCGAACCCTTGGGGTGAGCGGCCAGGAACGCATCCCAGGGGTTATCCTGGGTCTGCTTGAGACCAAGCGAAATGCGGCGCTTGTTGGCGTCGACTTCGAGCACCTGAACTTCGACCTGCTGGCTCGTCGCCACGATCTTGCCGGGGTGCGTATTCTTCTTGGTCCACGACATTTCCGAAACGTGGATGAGGCCTTCGACGCCCGGCTCCAATTCGACGAACGCGCCGTAGTCGGCGATGTTCGTGACGTTGCCCGTGAACTTCGAGCCGACCGGATACTTGGCTTCGATCGAGGCCCAGGGGTCGGACTGCAACTGCTTCATACCGAGCGAAATACGCTGCGTGTCGGAGTTGATGCGGATGATCTGCACCTTCACCGTGTCGCCGACGTTGAGGATTTCGGACGGATGATTGACGCGGCGCCATGCCATGTCGGTGACGTGCAACAGACCGTCGATGCCGCCGAGATCAATGAACGCACCATAATCGGTGATGTTCTTGACGAGACCGTCGATAACCTGACCTTCGGCCAAGCGTGCAACGATGTCGGCGCGCTGTTCGGCACGTGTTTCTTCGAGCACCGTGCGGCGCGAAACGACGATGTTGCCGCGGCGGCGATCCATCTTGAGGATCTGGAACGGCTGGGGCTGATGCATCAGCGGCCCGATATCGCGCACGGGGCGGATATCGACCTGCGAACCAGGAAGGAACGCAACAGCGCCATCGAGATCGACCGTGAAGCCGCCCTTGACCTTGTTGAAGATCACGCCGGTGACCTTTTCCTGCTTCTCGTGCATCTTCTCGAGGCGGGTCCAGCTCTCTTCGCGCTTGGCCTTGTCGCGCGACAGCACGGCTTCACCGAGCGCATTTTCGACGCGCTCAAGGTAAACTTCAACCGTGTCGCCGACCTTAAGCGTCGAAGGAGCGCCGTTGAGGCTGAATTCCGACAGCTTGACGCGGCCTTCCATCTTGAGGCCAACGTCGATGACAGCCTGGTCTTTTTCAATGCCGACGATCTTGCCTTTGATCACCTGGCCTTCATAGACATCGTCCTTGGCGAGGCTTTCCGAAAGCATCGCGGTGAAATCGTCCATGGTCGGGTTATAAGATTCGGTAGATGTACCAGCCACGTGTTGCAGCTCCTTGAAAGGGGTTATGCCACCAACCGGCAAATGCCGTGGCAGCGGTTGATCGGGTTCATACAGCTTCCGCTTACCGGTGCGCCTCACAGCACAGCGGACAGCGCAAACTGCCAAAAACAGGAATTTTGTTCGCAGAATGCTGTTCGAGGGCCGGACCCACCAACGCAAATTAGGGCGTGCGTTTCGCACACCCTCATTGGCCAATCTTCCTCTTGATCAGTCCAACAGCCGCCTGGATTGCCGTGTCTATACCCAAATCCCCCGCATCGAGCAAGGGGAGTAGTGATACTTCCCCCTCTCCCCATGCGTTTCACTTGCATGGGGAGAGGGTCGGGGTGAGGGGCGGCCACATAACAGATCCCGAACGCGTCGCCGCCCCTCACCCTAGCCCTCTCCCCGTCAAGAACGGGGAGAGGGAACTACCGCCTCAATCATCGCCACCGCCGCATTGAATACGCTTCGAATATCCATCTCGGTCGTATCCAGCAAATGCGCGTCATCCGCCCGTTTCATCGGCGCAGCCCCGCGCCCCGCATCCCGCGTATCACGCTCGATAATATCGGCCAGCACCTGCTCGAACGAAATAGCCTCCCCGCGCGCCTCGATCTCGCCGAACCGCCGCCGCGCCCGGATTTCGGGCGTCGCCGTGACGAAAATCTTCACATCCGCATGCGGGCAGATCACCGTACCGATGTCGCGTCCATCCAGCACCGCCCCCGGCGCTTGAGCCGCAAACCCACGCTGAAAGTCGAGCAACGCCGCCCGGACCTGCGGAACTTTGGCCGCAACCGACGCTGAATCCCCAGCCTTCGCCCCCCGCAATGCCGGATCTTCCAGGCTCGCCGGATCGAGGCTCTTGGCCAATGCCGCCCCAGCCCACGGATCATCAAGCTTAAACCCGCGCGCAGCCAAATCCCGCGCCACCGCCCTGTACAAGAGCCCCGTGTCCAAAACCGGCAGCCCGAAATGATTGGCGACCAGCTTCGCGAGCGTCCCCTTCCCCGATGCAGCCGGCCCGTCGATAGCGATGATCATGCGCAATGTCCCTCTGCCCCGTTCCTTCTCCCATGCAACCCCTATTGGCAAGAGGAGGCGGCCAGAGCAGTCAGCGGCCGGGCGAAAATGCCCCAGGTCTCTCAACCCTCGTCAACATGGAATTGAAACCTTAGACAGGAATCTGCGTAACTTGTTTACAAGCCTGATCATGCCTTTCATACGCAGGAGACCTTCAACCTGGAATATCTATCGGCCGATGACTGGCGCTATTTGGCCGACGCGGTGCTCATCGTGCACGTCGCCGTGGCAGCGTTTTTGGCCGGTGGTCAGCTTGCCATCCTTGCAGGTGGGTTGTCGAACGTGGGTTGGGTGCGCAATCCGTGGTTCCGTGTCGTCCACCTTGGCCTCATCACCTTCATTGCCGGCCAATCGATGCTGGGCCGTGTCTGCCCGCTGACGCAGCTCGAGCAATACTTACGTCAGGTAGCGTGGCAGCCGCCATCCCAGCCCACCATCACGCAAGCTTGGCTGTCCCATCTGTTATTTTTTGACGCGCCAAGCTGGGTCTTCACCATGGCCGATTGTGTTGCAGCCGTCGTGATCCTCGTCACGTGGTTCGCCGTACCTCCAACGTGGAGGTCGAAAATGCGTCCAGCCATTCGCAGCGTTGCATTGCCTCAAGCGGGATCTGTCGCCACCGGCGATAACGTATCAAACTCATGAAGCAAATGACCAAGCTCCGGTTTGTCATCTCCTCGGTGCTGCTCTATTGCCTGAGCCCTTTCTTGGCTGCCTGCTCCCCGCTGAGCGCTTACAACGCCCTCGCCCCCGCCGACCTCGGGGTCGCCTTGACGAAGGCGGATATTGCCTACGGCAGCCATCCCCGCCAGAAGCTCGACGTCTATGGTCCAGATCGTCCAACATGCGCCGCCCCCGTCGTCGTCGTGTTCTACGGTGGGTCATGGAATAGCGGCGACAAAACCGATTATGGGTTTCTGGGCAAAGCCCTCGCATCACGCGGGTTTGTCGCGATCATTGCCGATTATCGCCTCGTTCCCGAAATCCGTTTTCCAGCCTTCATTGACGACGGTGCAGCCGCCGTTGCCTGGGCAAGCCGTAACGCGCAAAAGTTCGGCGGCGATCCCAGCAAGGTGTTCCTGCTTGGCCATTCCGCAGGCGCCTACATCGCCGCGATGATCGCGCTCG
>JANLYB010000312.1:0-2283 GCA_031365425.1 Hyphomicrobiaceae bacterium | reverse complement strand
TTGATGAAGAACAGGTTCTGCTGGGCGTCGTAGGTGAAGCGCTGTTCGAGCGGAATGCGGAGTACGTCGTCGCGGAGGCCCATGGGGGCGGGTAGGAAAATGCGTTCGTCCATCAGCGGGACCGTGGCCGCCATGACGGGCTTGAAATCCATGAGCGCCAGAATATCCCGTTCGATGTCGATGCCGGGTGCGACCTCGATCAGTTCAAGCCCTCCGTCGGCCAAGCGGAACACGCACCGCTCGGTGACGTAGAGGACCGGCTGCCCGCGTGCCCACGCGTGCTGACCGCTGAAGGTCTTGTGCTCTACTTCGGCCACGAACTTGCGCGCTGCGCCGTCGTCGTCGACGGTGAGTTTCCCGAAATCGACTGAGAGCCGCGATTTACCCGCGGTAAACGTGCCTACAAATACAACCTTTTTGGCGTTCTGTGAGATGTTGATGAAGCCGCCGGCGCCGGCAAGCTTGGGACCGAACTTGCTGACGTTCAGGTTTCCGTGGCGGTCGACCTGGGCAAGCCCGAGAATAGCGGTGTCGAGGCCGCCGCCGTCGTAGAAGTCGAACTGATAAGGCTGGTCGATGACGGCATCGGTGTTGGTCGCGGCGCCGAAGTTGAGGCCGCCGGCAGGAATGCCGCCGATAACGCCGGGCTCCGCCGTCAGCGTGATGAGATCGATGATCTTCTCCTCATTGGCAACGTTCGCGACGCCTTCCGGCATGCCGATGCCGAGATTGACGACGCTGTTGGGACGCAACTCCATCGCAGCCCGCCGCGCGATGATCTTGCGTTCGTTCAGCTCCATCGACGGCATCGCGCCAGTGCGCACGCGGATCTCGCCGCTGAAGGCTGGATTGTATGGCGTCGCGAACGTCTGCCAGTGGTTTTCGGGCTCGGAGACGACCACGCAATCGACGAGAATGCCTGGAACCTTGACCTGACGGGGGTTTAGGCTGTGGCGCTCGGCGACGCGCTCGACCTGGGCGATCACGATGCCGCCCGAATTGTGAGCGGCCATGGCGATCGCGAGCACTTCCAGCGTCAATGCCTCCTTTTCCATGGTGAGGTTGCCGTCTGGGTCGGCGGTGGTCGCCCGTATGATGCCGACGTTGATCGGGAATGCCTTGTAGAACAGGCACTCCTCGCCACCAATGCTGAGCAATTCGACAATATCTTGCGTCGTGGATGCGTTCAGCTTGCCGCCGCCATTGCGCGGATCGACGAACGTGCCGAGGCCCACGCGCGTCAGATGTCCGGGCCGATGGGCCGCGATGTCGCGAAAGAGGTGGGAGATGACGCCTTGCGGGAGGTTGTAGGCCTCGATTTGATTGGCGATCGCCATCCGCTGTAGTTTGGGAACGAGCCCCCAATGACCGCCGATCACGCGCTTGATAAGACCTTCATGCCCGAGATGGTTGAGCCCGCGATCCTTGCCGTCACCTTGCCCGGCTGCATAGACGAGCGTCAGGTTGCAGGGCTTGCCGCTGGCAAAGGGATGCTCGTCTTCCTTGTTGATGAACAGGTGTTCGAGCGCAACCGCGATCTCCTCGGCAAAGCCGATGCCGACGAAGCCGCCAGTCGCGATCGTGTCGCCGTCGTGGATCAAGCGAACCGCTTCGCTCGCGGAGACGATTTTGCCTTTTTCTGCCGTGCGCTGCGCCGGCAGCATGGGATGAGCAGGCATATCGGCCTCCCGTTTGTGGCTTAAAAGCCCGGTGGTGAGCTGTGCCGCCAGGCAGGCGGATCAGACGATCCCCGTCAGATAGTAGACGGTAATGACAAGGAACACCGCTGCAGTCTTGATGCAAGTGACCGCGAAGATGTCCTTGTAGGACTGGACGTGGGTCAGGCCGCACACCGCGAGTAGCGTGATCACCGCGCCGTTATGGGGCAGCGTACCATCCCGCCCGAGGCCATCGAAGCGACCCGGTGGAAGACTTCGAGCGGGATGCCGTGTGCCTTCGCCATCTCGATGAACTGGTCGGCCATGCCAGCGAGCGCGATCGACATGCCCCCGGACTGCCCCGAATGCTCTTAAATAGCCGGCGGCACCTCCGTACGATTTCTCGCCATGCATAGAGACCATTGACTGTCCGATAGCAGCGCCCGCTGTGAGCAAGACAAAGAAAATCGCCGACGCCAGGACCGCTCCTGCAATAATTGGCGCCCCCGGCCCACCCGACATCCTGGTTGACAAAAAAACCCCAATAGTTGCATCGACACAATTCTACCTCACCCACCATTGAAATCAACGGGTTAGCCGAAATTACACTTTCAAAATTCTTGGT
>JANLYB010000239.1:0-33223 GCA_031365425.1 Hyphomicrobiaceae bacterium | reverse complement strand
TTCATAGCCCTTGCGCCTGGAGACTGCGCCGACGGCGAGCAACTGCATCGGGGTGCCGGTGCCGGAGGCGCGCATCGAGGGGTCGGTGCCGGGTTCGGCGACGGTGATCTTGGTCATGGACACGCCGAAGTCGGCGACGAGGATGCGCTTGGTGGCAAAGCTCGTGACGATGACGTGGCGAGCGAGCGCGAGTGCTGCGGTTTCGCAGGCTTTGAGGTGCGCGGCTTGCTTTTCGGTGATGCCGGCTTCGAGGCAGAGCGGGTGATGGATCAGGGCCAGGACCGGGCGGTTGAGGCTTGTGAGCAAGTCAGCGGGCATAGCGCCTAGCGCCAAGCCGTCGATCAGCAGCGTGCTGCTGGCAGGCGCGGCTGCGAGCAGGCGCTTGGTTTCGGTCAGGTCGGCTGGCGTTGGGAATGGGAAGCTGCCGGGGAGGGCGACCAGATCGGCCTGGACGCCGTAGTCGGGCAGTAACGCCATCACGCGCCGGTCGTAGCCGTAGCCCCCGGTGGGCAGATCGATGTTGCCGGGGATTGCAAATGAAATTGTTCTTGCACTTGCGAGTGTCAACACACGGGTCCTTCGTATACAGCGCGGGCGAGGTCGGTTTCGCTCAGCGTCACGCGGATCTTGGCGAGGCCTTTGCCATCCTGGCCCAGGGCGCCAGTATCGGCGGCTTTGGCCATGCAATCAAATATGTATTTGCAGAGGAATTCGGTGGTCGTGAGGATGCCCTTGAACTGGGGGAGATTGTCCAGGTTCTGGTAGGCGAGAGGCTTGAGGGTCTTGTTAAGCACGTCGAGGGCAGCGCCGATGTCGACGACGACGTTCTGGGCGGTCAGCTTTTCGCGGAAGAAGGCGACGTCCACGACGAAGGTTGCGCCGTGCATGTTCTGGGCGGGGCCGAAGAACGGGTCGGGCAGGGAGTGTGCAATCATGATGCGGTCGCGGACTTCTACGGCAAACATGGTGGTGCTTTCTTTAGTTGGTGGCGGGATAACGGATAACGGGCGGCAGATTGGTCGAGGTGCCGGTCAAGACTTCGGGCAGGCGGGTGGCTAAGTCGTCGAAGGAAATCTCTTCGGCGACTAGAGCGTCGTAGAGCGGGTTCTGCAGCAGATGCAGCGCTTTTTCGAGGCGGCGGCGATAAGTCCAGCGTGGGCGGCGCGACGGCGATACGTGGCCGACCTGGGAGGAGATGAGCTTCAGGCGGCGGCTGTGGAAGGCCCCGCCGAGGGCGGCTGGAATTGTCTTTTCGCCGTACCAGCTCAGTTCGATAACGGTGGCTTCAAGGCCGGCGCAGGCTATGGCGGTGTCAAAGCCGTGGGCGGAGGCGCTGGTGTGGAAGACGATGTCTGCGCCGGACGGGGTGTTGTCTGGATGAGCGAATTTCGCGCCAAGGGTGGCTGCGAGGGTTGCGCGTTCGGTGATTGGATCGACGACGGTGACGTCCGTGCCGGGGATGGCTGCTGAGAGGGAAGCGACGAGGAGGCCTAAGATGCCTGCGCCGACGACAACGATGGTATCGCCGGGACCGGCTGCGCTGTCCCATAGGGCGTTGAGGGCGGTTTCCATGTTGGCGGCGAGGGTGGCGCGGCGGGTTGGCAGGCCATCAGGCAGCGGGACCAGCATGTCGATTGCGGCGTTGAACATGTCCTGGTGCGGATGGAGGCAAAACACGGATTTGCCCAGCAACTCGTCTGGGCCGTCTTCGACGACGCCAGCCGCGCAATAGCCGTATTTGACTGGGAACGGAAAGTTGCCTTCCTGGAGAGGGGCGCGCATGCGCTCGTATTCGCCGGGGGGGACGGCCCCCGACAGGATCAGGCGTTCGGTGCCGCGGCTGACGCCGCTGTATTGAGTGCGGACGCGGGCTTGGTTGGGGGCGAGCGGGGGCAGCGAGGCGATGCGCAGTTCGACGTGACCGGCGCGGACGTACCAGAGGGCGCGGGATACGTGGCGCTGGGCCGTCGACCGGCGCTTGCGTGTAGTCGCTGCTTCGTTCATCGGGTATTGGAGCCTATCGGTGCGGCGGATTGATTTAAGTGGAACGTGTGATGACGCAGGGTGTTGAGGTGACGGGCAGCGTTCAGGGAGCCGACCCGCGTACGAGCGTTATGACACCTGCAGGGCTGCAGGCAAATGCCGAACTTCACCGGCGGCGGCAGATCGTTATGGTGCTGAACGACGCAACCTACATTGCATTGATGGCGTTGGCGGCGTCCGTGTTCGGCGCGGGCGGGTGGTCGATCGTTGGCTGGGTGATGTTCCTGTGCTTTGGCGTCGGGACGCCGTGGACCGTGCTTGGGTTTTGGAATGCGGTGATCGGGTTGTGGCTGCTGCACGGCGGAGGGGACGCTCAAGCCGAGGTTGCGCCGTATATGGCGGCGGGCGAGGCGGCGACGCCGCTGACGATCAAGACTGCGATCATCATGACGCTGCGCAACGAGGAGCCGGGCCGGGCGATCACGCGGTTGCGCACGGTCAAGGCGAGCGTGGATGCGACCGGCGAGGGGCCTGCGTTTTCGTATTTTCTGTTGAGCGATACCAACAAGGCCGACGTGGCGGCTGCGGAAGAGGGGCTGGTTGCTCAGTGGCAGGCGGCTGAGCCTGCGGCGGCAATTGTCTATAGGCGGCGGGCGGTGAATACCGGGTTCAAGGCCGGGAATGTGCGGGAGTTTACGGAAGTTGAGGGCCGGGCGTTTGAGCTGATGCTGCCGCTAGACGCTGACAGTTTGATGTCAGGCGATGCGATCGTGAAGCTCGTGCGGATGATGCAGGCCTATCCCAAGCTCGGGATCGTGCAGAGCCTTGTGGTGGGGATGCCGTCCACCAGCGCGTTTGCGCGGATTTTCCAGTTTGGTATGCGGCACGGCATGCGGTCGTACACGATGGGGCAGGCGTGGTGGACGGCGGATTGCGGGCCGTTCTGGGGGCATAATGCCATCGTGCGGATTGCGCCGTTCCGGGATGAGTGCGCGCTGCCGGTGATCGCTGGCGGGCCTCCGTTCGGCGGACATGTGCTGTCGCACGATCAGGTCGAGGCAACTTTGATGCGGCGGGCGGGGTATGAAGTTCGCGTGCTGCCGGCCGAGGGCGGGTCGTGGGAGGAAAATCCGCCGACGATGCTGGATTTCCTCACGCGCGACGTGCGGTGGTGTCAGGGCAATCTGCAATACACGAAATTGCTCGATATTCCCGGATTGCTGCCGATGAGCCGGTTTCAGTTGGTGTGGGCGATCTTGATGTTCGTCGGGCTGCCCGCGTGGACGGTGATGATCGCGTTGTCGCCGATTGCGGCGAAGCATTTCCAGACCGTGCCGGGGTTTCCGGTTGGAACGGCGAAGCTGCTCTATGTGGTGTTTTTCGTGATGTACCTTGCGCCGAAGATGGCGGGGTTGATCGATGCGATGCTGACCAAGGGCGAGGTGGCGCGGTTCGGCGGGCCGGTGCGGTTTGCGATTAGTGCGGTTGTCGAGTTGGTGTTCTCGTTTCTGCAAGGGGCGGTGTCGACGATCCGGACGACGGTGTTCATGGCGGGGCTGTTGCTGCTGGGCAAGTCGGTCATCTGGGGCGGGCAATCGCGCGACGTTTACGGGATTTCGTGGACGACGGCGGTTTTGCAGTTGTGGCCGCAGATGCTGTTCGGCGTGATCGTGTGCGGGTCGCTGTGGGCGATTTCTCCCGCAACGCTGGTGTGGAGTTTGCCGCTGACGGCGGGGTATCTGCTCGCCGTGCCGTTCTGCGTGCTGACTGCCAATCCGGCGCTGGGCGCTTGGATGAAGCGGGCGGGGATTGCGGGCATTCCTGAGGATTTCGAGACGCCGGTCGAAGTGCGGACGGTTTTGGGGGCATGAGGATGACGTCAACTTCTCAGTCGGTTGGCGGACGCGCTGCGGCGTTGCTGGATGATCCGGCGTTCGTCAATTTGCGGCGGTCGCTGGAGGTCTATTATGGTGATCCGGCGCGGGATGAGCGCATGGACCGGCTGTATGCGAGTCTGCTCAAGCCGGGCGATCTGGCGTTCGATATCGGCAGTCATGTGGGGGATCGGATCGGGTCGTTCAGGAGGAGCGGGGCGCGGGTGATTGCGCTGGAGCCGCAGCCGGATTGTGCGAAGGCGATTGCTGCCGTTTATGGCGATGATCTTGGTGTGGCGCTGGTCGAGGCGGCGTGCGGCGCGGCAGCAGGCACGCTGACGCTGCATATCAATTCGGCCAACCCGACGGTGACGACGGCGAGCACGGAGTTCGTCAAAGCGGCTGATGGAGCGGGCGGCTGGGAAGGTCAGGTCTGGGATCGTGCGATTGAGGTGCCGGTGACGACGCTGGACGCTTTGATTGCCGCGCATGGGCCGCCGGCGTTTGTGAAGATCGATGTCGAGGGGTTCGAGGCGGATGTGCTGGCGGGGTTATCCCAGTACGTGCCGGCGATCTCGTTCGAGTTTACGACGATCCAGCGCGAGGTGGCTTATGCTTGCCTCGATAGGTTGGCGGTGCTGGGGCCTTACCGGTTCAATATTGCGCTGGGGGAGAGCCAGGTGCTGACGTTTGCGGATGCGATCTCGGGGGCTGACATGGCCGCTCATATCCGGGCCCTGCCGCATGCGGCGAATTCGGGCGATGTTTACGCCGTGCTGGAGGGACGTCCGTGAAGCGTTTGTTTGGATCGTTGATCTGTTTTGCGATTGGCATGGTTGAGCCGGTTTATGCCGCATCGGTGGGGATGCTGGGCGTTGAGGTTGCCAACACGAGCGAGGCTCAGTTGTGTGCGGAGAAGGATAACGTCACGCTGTCGATGACGAACCCGGCTGTGACGCAGTTTCGCATCGAGGCGGCGCATCCGGCGTATATCGATACGCTGCAGCGGGACAATTTTTCGGCGGATTGGACGGCCTGCGATATCAAAGCCGATCCGGGGACGACGGGGCCGCCGAAACTGCCGCGCAAGGTGACGATCTATGAGGACGTCGAGCTTTGGGTGACGGGGTACGAGTTTGGCGGGTTCTGGCGCGATAAGGCGGTGCCGTTTCGGGTCGGCGACAAGGTCGATGCCAAGTTCCATGTGGTGCAGGTCTGGGTGCGGGCCAACGAGCGGGCTGAGGAGGTGCTGGTCGTCTATCCGCCCGATGGGTATTGGCGCGCGCGTCCGCTGCCGCCTGCGCATCTGGGATGGAGTGCGTATGGCAGTTCGTTCATGGTTGGGCCGGTCGAGGAGGTGTCAGCGCCCGGCGGTGGAACGCGGCCTATCGTTGATTTGAAAGAGATTGCGTTCGACCCCAAGATGAAGACGTTCACGCTGCAGTTTGCGCGCGGCGGTTCGGCGACACTTGCCATTTCCAAGCTCGACCGAGAGCGTCAGCGCATTGACGTGGCGTTCGATAAGGGGATTGCCGGGCGTCCGTTCGCGACAATGCGGTCGATGTATGTGACCGAGTTCAACAACGATGTGGCGCGAACGGCGGTGCTTGAAGCAGGCGCTAAGTCGTGGCGTGAAGAGCCGGTCATGAGCTTCTCGGGCGCGAAGGCTGCGACGGACGTTTGGGCTGGGCGGCTGGTGCCGTCGCGGCATAATACGTCGGCGCCGGATACGGTGTTTTCGGCGTTCTCGGATGGCACGAAGTCGCCGCCCGAGTGGCGCTCGCCGTGGGCTGCGGGGAAGTAGGGCTCGGGGATAGAACGGCGATCTTGGCCCCTGGGTCCCGGGTCTGCGCTACGCTTCGCCCGGGATGACAAACTTATGCAAAAACTGTCATCCCGTGCGCGCTGCAGCGTCCTTACGGTGCAGCGCTGACACGGGACCTAGGGGTATGATACGGGTGCTCACTGCGCCTTTGCTTTTTTCTTCGCCTTGTAGGGTTTGACGAAGGGCTTGTCGCTGCCGCCGGAGAAGGGTTTGCCTTTGTGGGCGAATGGCTTCTTGAAGGGGCGCGGCCCATCGCCTTCGGCGCGGGAAGCGGGGTGTGCATCGGCCGCTGCACGGGTGTCGCCAGCGGGTTTCTCGTACGGCTTGGCGTAGGGCTTGGGCGCGTAGTCTTTTTGGGCGAAGTCCCGCTTGCCACCGTAGTCCTTGCCGCCGAAGTCCTTCTTGGCGTGAAAGGGCTTTTTGAAAGGTTTCTTTTCCCACTCGCCGTCGGTACGGGCGGGCGCTGACGGATGCTCATCATTCGAGCGGGGCTCGTTGAAGCGGCTTTCACCTGTGCCGCGCGTGTCGCCAAAGTCGCGCTTGGGTTTGAACGGGGGTTTGAACGGTGCCTTCTTAAACGAGCGTTCGTCGTTGCCGCCTTCGGGGCGCGGGGTTGAATTCGCGCGGTCTTCGGGGCCGAAGGCCTGGGTGATCGTCGTGTTGTTTTCGTTCTTGCCTTTGACGGATTCAGCGAAGGCTTCGGCCTTGTCCTTGGCGATCTGGAACCGCGAGTCATTGTCGAAGATGCGGATCGAGCCGATTTCGGCCTTGGTGATACTGCCTGCCTTGCAGATCAGCGGAATCATCCAGCGCGGTTCGGCGTTGCGGTTGCGGCCCACGTTGATGCGGAACCAGACGGTGTCTTCGGGCTTGAGACGGTCGCGCGGAGGGCCGCGATCTGCGCCGTCGCCGTTCGGGACGTAATCGGCATCGCGCGTGCTGTAGGAGGCACGCTTTTCGAAGGGTTTGCCGTCGCGGGGGCCGCGTGCGTCGCGCTCCCAGCGGTCGGCGGGCTTGCGGTCTTTGAAGCTGCCACTGCCGGGATCGGTGACATCTTCAGGGGCTGGCAGGCGCGAGCGCAGGACGCGGACGAGGGCGAGGGCCACATCTTCGGGCGCGCGCTTTTCGAGCATCGCTTTGGCGATGACGAGATCCTCGTCGGTCATATCTTCGCCGAACATGGCGTCGTTGAGCATGCGTTCCTGGTCCTTCGAGCGGACCTCATCGGCGGAGGGCGGCGGGCCCCAGCTTGCGTTGATGCTCGCGGCGCGGATCAGCATTTCAGCACGGCGGCGCTTCATCGGCGGCACCATGAGCAGGCAGATGCCTTTGCGGCCGGCGCGACCGGTGCGGCCCGAGCGATGAAGCAGGGTTTCGCGGTCATTGGGCAGGTCGGCGTGGATGACGAGGCCGAGGTCTGGGAGGTCGAGGCCGCGGGCGGCGACGTCGGTCGCCACGCAGACGCGCGAACGGCCATCGCGCAACGATTGCAACGCCCCGGTGCGTTCGGCCTGGCTCAGTTCACCCGACAGAGCGACGGCTGCAAAGCCGCGTTCGAGGAGGCTGCCATGGAGACGCTTCA
This sequence comes from Hyphomicrobiaceae bacterium, assembly GCA_031365425.1. Classification (GTDB taxonomy): domain Bacteria; phylum Pseudomonadota; class Alphaproteobacteria; order Rhizobiales; family Hyphomicrobiaceae; genus JANXVY01. The sequence goes on along the minus strand of JANLYB010000239.1, from coordinate 25,959 downwards.
CGCCTTCGCGCGTCGAGCAGAATACCAGGGTTGCGCCGGTGTCGTAAAAGCGCAGGACGTTGACGATGGCGCGTTCGACTTCGTGGCCGACGACGCGGATGGCGCGGTAATCGATGTCGGCGTGGGCTTGGTTCTGATTGGTGGTCTGGAGGCGGAGCGCGTCGCGCTGGTAGGTCTTGGCGAGGGTAGCGATTTCGTGGGCGATGGTCGCCGAGAATAGCAGTGTGCGGCGATCGGCTGGGGTCTCGCCCAGAATGTATTCGAGGTCTTCGCGGAAGCCCAGATCGAGCATTTCGTCCGCTTCGTCGAGCACGACGGCCTTGAGGCCGCTCAGTTCGAGGCGTTTGCGCTGGATGTGGTCCTTGAGGCGGCCAGGGGTGCCGACGACGATGTGGCAGCCGCTGGCGAGAGCTTTGGCTTCGCGGCGGATGTCCATGCCGCCGACGCAGGAGGCGATGCGGCCGCCAGCCGGGCCGTACAGCCATTCGAGTTCGCGCTGGACCTGCAACGCGAGTTCGCGGGTCGGGGCGACGATGAGGGCGAGCGGCAGTCCGGGGGGGCCGAAGCGTTCGGCATCGCCAAGCAGGGTGGTTGCGAGGGCGACCCCGAAGGCAACGGTTTTGCCCGAGCCGGTCTGGGCGGAGACGAGCAGGTCGCGGCCTTCGGCTTCAGGGGTCAGTACGGCGCTTTGTACGGCGGTCGGTTCTTCGTACCCGCGCTCGGCAAGGGCTCGGGCGAGGGCGGCATTCATTTGGGGGAAGGGCATTTCGCGTCCATTTGCGCTGGGCCAGATTTCGCAACCGCTGTGGAACGCGGAAGCGAAAACCGTCAGGCGAAACGGGTGCCTGCGGATGAAATCATGGTATGTTTGAGCGTTCTCGTAGCCGATTGCAGGGCAAAGCGCCAACGCCGTGACGCCGCGGCACTGCAACGCTTTCGGCAAACCGTGAGCAGGGTTAAACAACGGCCAATGCGAGCGTGGCACATCCAAGCCGGGGCTGGCTGCGTTTATTGTGTTTTCCCCTTATGTGACGGGGTTCGCTAGGCCTTGTTTTCCGTCAGGACCTGTCATGACGCCACCGATTTTGAGCCATGCGCGCGAGATGCTCGCCCGATACGATGTGGTCTTCTGCGACGTTTGGGGCGTCGTTCATGACGGATTGACGGCGTTCCCGCTCGCTTGTGAAGCATTGTCGCGGTTCCGCGCCGGGGGCGGAACGGTTGTGCTCGTTTCGAATGCGCCGGTGCCCCAGGAGCAGGTTGCGCGCATGCTCGTATCGAGGTCAGTACCTGAAACGGCATACGACGCCATCGTGTCGTCGGGGGATATTGCGCTTGCCCATATTTCTCGTGCGGGGTTCAGTTCGGTCTATGCAATCGGTCCGCGTGACCGGGATGCGGCGCTGTTCAACAAGCTGTCCGCCCGGCAGACGAGCCTTGCCGAAGCCGAAGCGATCGTATGTTCAGGGCTGACGGATGACCGCACAGAGACGGCGGACAGCTACCGAGCGGTACTGGAGACGGCGCTGGAGCGGGCGCTGCCGTTCGTGTGCGCCAATCCCGATCTGGTCGTCGATGTGGGCGGCAAGCTGTATCTGTGCGCCGGGGCGATTGCGGACCTCTATGCTCACATGGGGGGCGAGGTGTTTTGGGCGGGCAAGCCGCATCCGAGTGCGTATGGAACCGCGCTTGAGGCTGCACGGCGTTTGCGACAGGCGGACGTTCCGGCGAGCCGGATTCTGGGGATCGGTGACGCGTTGCGAACCGATCTCAAGGCGGCGCAGGGGGCGGGCGTCGATGGGCTGTTCATCGCGGGCGGCATTCACCGGCATGACGCGATGAGGGGGCATGAGATCGACAAGGGCAAGCTGAAGAAGCTGTTTCATGGGTCGGGAATTCCCGCTTTAGCTGCCATGCCGTATCTGGTGTGGTGAGATTCTTATGTAGGGCGCAATAGCCGCTCGGCGTATTGCGCCGATGCGCGGCCAGTAAGCAGGCGCAATACGCTGCGCTATTGCGCCCTACGGGTTCGGACCGGACACCCACCTTGTGAACAGGGAGGTTGGGACGGCGCGGGAGCCTGCTTGTTCGAGGATGGCGAGTTCGCCCACGTCGTAGTGGCCGCCTTTGCCTTTGAGGGTTTGGGCGAGGAGTTGGGCGAAGGTCAGGGCGGAGGCACGGATCGCGTAGACTGTCAGGATCATGCTGGCGTCTTTGGGGGCGAGCAGCTTGGCGCAGTCGGTCAGCAAGGGCGCGACGTGGCGGTAGATGTCCCAGGTTTCGCCTTCCGGGCCGCGGCCGAACTTGGGTGGATCGACCAGGATCACGTGGTAGGTCTTGCCGCGGCGAACTTCGCGGGCGACGAATTTGGTGGCGTCGTCCAGCATCCACCGGATTTTGGCATCGCCGAGCTTGCTTGAGGCTTGGTTGTCCTTGCCCCATTGGATCGCCTTCTTGGAGGCATCGACGTGGGTGACTTCGGCGCCTGCGGCTGCTGCGATGAGAGAGGCCGCACCCGTGTAGCCGAACAGGTTCAGCACGCGGGGCGTCTCGCCCTTCACGGCGGCGATGCGGTCCAGCATGAATTGCCAGTGGGGGAGTTGTTCGGGGAAGAGGCCGAGGTGCCAGAGACCGGCGAGGCGGCATTGCATGGTGACGGTGTGGTGCTTGGAGGATGGGCCGAGATCGATGCGGACCGGCCAGCTATCCGGCACCGGCTTATCGACTCGCCACTTGCCCTTTTCGTCATCTTCGCCCGAGGCAGAGAAGACCGCGTGGGCCTTGCTCCACGCCGATGGCGCAAGTCCTGGCTGCCACAAAGCCTGCGGTTCGGGGCGGTCAACTGTCACAGCTCCAAAGCGTTCAAGTTTGCGCCCCGCGCCGCTGTCCAGCAGCAGGTAATCAGCAAATCCCGCGGTTGTGATGAGCGTCAGTTGAGGGAATTCGAGCGGCATCGTCTCTTTCAATCAAATGTTATGCTGCGACAGCGAAAATCATTGCTGCATAAGCGAAGCTGGTGTAGTGCTAACACTGAGCGAGTGGACCACGCAGGGGAATGCTTGTGGACCACACTGAGTTGATTGAAACAACGCTAAAATACCGGCCGGCCCAAATCGAATACGATAGTCTCGTCTGCGATAAGACCGGCGGGGGGGCGAGAGCGCCTTTCTTGGACGGTTATCAATGCGCGCCCCTGGCGACTATCATCGGCTGGCTATGCGATGAATGAAGAATTCGAGTTCCCGCCGGGTCGAAAAGTCCGGGACACTCAAGATCACGATCTGGCATTGGTTGAAGCATCGCTGAAATTTTGGTGCGCGCAGGACGTTGAAGCGACACTGTCCACTTACGCTGACGATATTGTTTATCACGTCTATACGTTTCAGCAGCCCTCGCCCCAGTTTGCCGAGCTTTCCGGCAAGCAGGCCGTGAGAACCTTGCTGTATGATATTCTGGCGGGCTTCGATTACCTTTCTTACGCTTCCGACCTTCTTGAGTTGCGCGAGGGCGTTGCTCGAGTCCAGACCCGGTTTGTCCTGCGTCATCGCGAGAGCGGTGAGTCGCTGTGTGGGTCCAAACGGCAGCGCATGTATGTTTCAAACGGTGAGATCGTGCGCATCGACGAGTATCACGACGTCGCCATGGTTGATGCATTTATGCGGTTAACGAAGAGCGCGTTGCGCTGAATGTTCTAGCATGACCATCGGGGCCACGCGCAACATACAGAGCCTTAGCCCAGATCTTCGACTTCGACGGGGCCGCCGCCTTTGATTTTCTGGGCGAGGCTCGCTTCGATGAACAGGTCGATGTCGCCGTCGAGGACGCCGCTGGTGTCGGACGTTGAGACGCCGGTGCGCATGTCCTTGACCATCTGGTAGGGCTGGAGCACGTAAGAGCGGATCTGGTGGCCCCAGCCGATGTCTTTCTTGGTAGCGTTTTCGGCGTTGGCCTTGTCTTCGCGCTTTTTCAGTTCGAGTTCGTAGAGGCGCGATTTCAGCATGTCCCACGCGATCGCGCGGTTCTTGATCTGCGAGCGTTCCTGCTGGGAGGCGACTACGATGTTGGTTGGAATATGGGTGATGCGCACCGCGGAATCGGTCGTGTTCACGTGCTGGCCGCCGGCGCCCGACGAGCGGTAGGTATCGATGCGGCATTCGCTTTCGTTGACGACGATGTCGATGTTTTCGTCGATGACGGGGTAGACCCAGACCGAGGTGAAGCTCGTGTGGCGGCGCGCGTTGCTGTCGAACGGCGAGATACGGACGAGGCGGTGGACGCCAGATTCGGTTTTCAGCCAGCCGTAAGCGTTCGCGCCTTTGATTTCGAGCGTTGCCGACTTGAGGCCGGCTTCTTCGCCAGCGCTTTCTTCGATGAGGTTGTATTTGTAGCCTCGCCGGTCGGCGAAGCGCATGTACATGCGGGTCAGGATGGAGGCCCAATCCTGGCTTTCGGTGCCGCCGGCACCGGCGTGAATTTCGACGTAGCAATCGTTGCCGTCGGCTTCGCCAGATAGGAGGGCTTCGACGCTCTTGTGCTGGGCTTCCGTGTCGAGCGCGCGCAGGGCCGTTTCGCCTTCGGCGATGGTGGCGGCGTCGTTTTCGGCTTCGCCCATTTCGACGAGTGTGATGCCGTCGTCCAGGTCCTGGGCGAGCTTTTTATAGATGTTGATCGCGCCTTCGAGCTGCTGGCGCTCGCGCATGACTTTCTGCGCCTTCTTGGGGTCGTTCCAAAGATTGGGGTCTTCGGTCTTGGCGTTCAGTTCGGCCAATTTGATGGGGGCGTTATCCCAGTCAAAGATGCCTCCGCAGAAGGGCCAGGGCTTCGTTGATGTTGTCGACCAATTTTTGCGGTTCGGCGCGCATGGGATGTTCCTGGCGATGAAATGGTTTGCGTCGGATATAGGTGTGTTGGGCGTGCGTGTAAACGCACCGCGCTTCGACGGCCTCTGAAGTGAAGTGGCCGCGTCTCAAGTTAAAGCGGCGCCGTCAGTTGATGCCGCCGCGGCCGGTGGCGATGGCTGGGACGCTGGCACCGGCGTCGGCGGTACCGACACCGAGGGCGGAGCCGGGATCGTCTGGTTCTTCGCCGGGCTTGAACGCTTCCATGAGCGATGGGCCGGTTTCGCCCGGCTGAGCGCGCAGGCCGGTTTTGGCATCGACGCGGACGAGCTTGATGCCGGGGGGGACGCGGAACGGCGAGGCTGGTTTGTCGCCCAGGACCTGTTTCATGAAGTCGCCGAAAATGGGCGCGGCCAGTGCGCCGCCTGTGTTGCCTTTGCCCATCGGGCGGGGCGTGTCGTAGCCCAGGTATACGCCGACGACCATGTCCGGGGTGTAGCCGACGAACCAAGCGTCTTTTTCTGCGGTGGTAGTGCCGGTTTTGCCCGCAACCGGCGTGTTGGGCAGTTACGTTTCGCGGATTACGGTGCCCGTACCGCGCTGGACGACGCCTTCCATGATGGATGTCATCTGGTAGGCGGTGTGGGGGTCCATGATCTGTTTGCGATCATCGGGCACGTCGGGTTCTTGCTGGTTGGCCCAGCCTTCCGCATTGCAGCTTGCGCACGCGCGGTCGTCGTGACGCCAGACGGATTTGCCGTAGCGGTCCTGGATGCGGTCGATGAGCGTGGCGTGGACCTGTTTGCCGCCATTGGCGATCATGCAATAGGCGGTCGCCATGCGGATCAGGGTGGTTTCGCCTGCCCCGAGCGACATGGACAGCACGGGCAGCAAGTCGTCGTAGACGCCGAAGCGCTTGGCGTATTCGGTGATGAGCGGCATGCCCATATCCTGGGCCAAGCGCACGGTCATCTGGTTGCGCGATTTCTCGATGCCGGTACGCAGCGTCGAGGGGCCGCCAGCCTTGCCTTCTTCGTAGTTCTTCGGGGCGTAGGCATCCTTGCCCTGGCCCTGGTCGATTTCGATCGGAGCGTCGAGCACGATGCTGGTCGGCTTGTAGCCGTTGTCGATGGCTGCGGCGTAAACCAGGGGTTTGAACGAGGAGCCAGGCTGACGGCGGGCCTGCATTGCGCGGTCAAACTGGGAGATGGCGTAGGAGAAGCCGCCGGCGACGGCGAGCACGCGTCCGGTGTGGGGGTCCATGGCGACAAGACCGCCGCCGACTTCGGGCACCTGCATCAGCGACCAGGCGCCGGCCAGATTATTGGGATCTTTAGGGGCGACATAGATGACGTCGCCGTTGGCCAGGACGTCGGTGACGGCTTTGACTTCGGCCTTTTTGGGGAGGACCCTCGCCCACTTGACCTCTTCGAGCGCGATTTCGACGGCTTCGCGGCCTGCGACCAGCGTGCCGTCTTGTTGTTTCACGGGGCGCAAGCCAATGGTTGCCTTTGCTTTTTGCGCGTCGAGGACGACGCCCATGCGCCAGGGTTGGATGTCGCTGGGCATGTCGAGACCAGCGAGGGCAACGCCCCAATCGCCTGCAATGTCGATTTTGGTCACGGGGCCACGCCAGCCGACTTTGCGGTCGAAGGCGACGAGACCAGCCGACAGGGCGGAGCGGGCAATGGATTGGACGCGCGGATCGAGGGTGGTGCGGACCGATAGACCGCCGGAATAGAGCTTTTCTTCGCCGTACTGGGAGAGCAGCGATCGGCGGACTTCTTCGGCGAAGAATTCGGCGGCGAAGATGTGGGCGCCGGTCGGGCGGATGTTGACGGTGAGCGGGATTTTCTTGGCGGCGGCGGCGTCTTGCTGGGTGATGTAGTTGTTTTCGGCCATCTGGCCGATAATCCAGTTGCGGCGCGCGGTGGCTTTTTCAGCTTTGCGGAACGGGTGGTAGTTGTTGGGGCCTTTGGGGAGCGCTGCAAGGTAGGCGGCTTCCTCGATGGTCAGGTCCTTGAGCTCTTTGTTGAAGTAGTTGAGGCCGGCGGCGGCGATCCCGTATGAGTTCATGCCGAAGTAGATTTCGTTGAGATACAGCTCAAGGATGCGGTCTTTCGAATACGCGCGCTCGATGCGGACGGCGAGGATGGCTTCCTTGATCTTGCGTTCGAGCTTTTGTTCGCTGGTGAGCAGGAAGTTTTTGGCAACCTGCTGGGTGATGGTGGACGCGCCCTGCAAGCCGCCCTTGAAGCCGTGCGCTGCGTTGTTGACCAAGGCGCGGGCGATACCGGTGAAATCGATGCCGCCGTGCTCGTAGAAGCGGCGGTCTTCAGCGGACAGGAAGGCTGCGATGACACGTTGGGGGATTGTGTTGATCGGCACGTAAATGCGGCGTTCGCGGGCAAACTCAGCGATGAGCGAGCCGTCATGGGCGTGGATGCGCGTCATGACCGGCGGTTCGTATTTGGCGAGGCTTTCGTAGTCGGGGAGGTCTTTCGAGTTCTTGTAGAGGAGATAGCCGGCTCCAGCGGAGGCGGCCAAAAACAGCACGACGCCGGCTGCGAATATGTAGCCAAGCATGCTCAGCAAGAGGCTGCGGTTGCGCTTCTTTTTCTTCTTGCGGGTCTGCGGCGGCGGAATTGGGGGTGGAGCGCGCATCGAACTTCTTTGCTCAGGACGTTCAGTTGCTCAAAACGTGCAGATCAGAACGCTTATGTTTCCAGTGTGGTAGTCGTTTTTTCGCAGCGCAGCAAGTTTTCCACGGCAGGTCTGTTTGTCTTCTTGTGCGTGGCTCATGGCGGACTTGGTAGATCACCATCGCGGCCAATTATGGCGGCAGTCCGCCAAAATCGTTGTCCAATGGCGCTGTTGCCATGCTGGAGCCTTTCCGTGAAAAATAGGTATCCACCGCGTTGGCGATGGCCGAACCGGCCTGTTTTTGCCACGCAGTCTGGGTCATCAGCTGTTCTTCGTCAGGGTTGGAGAGAAAGCCCAGTTCAATCAAGACCGATGGCGCGTGCGGCTGGCGCAGCACGCGGAAGGCCGCGGCCCTTTCCGGCTCGTGGGCCATCGGATGGTTTTTGCGCAGCGCGGTGATCAGCGAGCGGGACAGCAGGCGCGAAAAAGTCGCAGTTTCGCGGGCCATCAGGTCGAACAGGATGGGTTTCACGTCGTCGCCGCTGTCGCCGGTGCGCGGGGTAATGCCGGCCACGAGATCGGCGGCGTTTTCTTTTTCGGCCATCAGGCGGGCATCTTCGTTAGAGGCCTTCTCCGACAACGTGTAAACGCTGGCGCCGCGGACCGAGCGCGCCAATTGGCGGTCTTCAATGGTGTCAGCATGGAGAGATATGAAAATGTCGGCTTTGGCCTGTTTGGACAGAGCAACGCGGCCGTCGAGAGGGATGAAAACGTCGGTCGTGCGGGTCAGGCGGACCTCGTAGCGCCCGGTGGCTTCGAGCGCTGCCTTGGTTTGGTTGGCGACGGCGAGGACGATGACTTTTTCGGTCACCTTGTCCGGGCCAATGGCACCGGGGTCAATGCCGCCGTGGCCGGGGTCGATCATGACGATTGGTTTGGCGCTGAGGGCGGTGGGCGCTTGGGTGATGGCGTCATCGAACAAGGCTGGTTTGACGGGCGACGTTTGAGCAATTGCGGTGGCGGCGGGCACGTTTGCGTGCGGCGGCTGGGCGGGAAGTCCTGCCGGTTGGGCGAGATCGCCGCCTGTGCCCGTGCCGAAGGCCGCCTTGTCCATCGGTTTCAGCGTCAACTGCAGCCGCGCCGTCGTTGCGGGTTTGGGATCGCTTGCTGCGACCCACTCAGCGCCGGCGATTTCAACGGGCCCAGTGGTGTCGATGACGATGCGCGCACCGCCGCCAGTCATAGGTTCGGTGTGGTAGGATTTCACGAGCCCGGTTGCTGTTTGAGGCGTTAAACTCGACGTTGCTTCGGGGAGGTCGATCAGGACCCGATAGGGCGCGGCTAGCGTATACACTTCGGCGCTGATGCTGGCGGTGAGGTCGAGGGTGAATTGGGTTGAGGACGCGCTTGCCGCAATGCGTGCGTGTGTGGCGACGGGTTGAACGGGAGTATTTGCGCGCACTGGTTGTGGGAGTGAGAGGCATAGCGCGAGGCCAAGCGCTGCGGCGAAGGCTTGACGCCACGCACATACGTTGCCCTTGCGGGCGACCCGTTGCCCTTCCCGCTTGCTCATTCGTTCCCGCTTATCTGACGTTGTATTGGTTATATTAACGAGCGAGACACCCCGCGTTAACTTGTTTTTACCGCCTATCCCCTACTTAACGTGTTCGACCGGGGCGTGTGTTGTGATTCTACTGCAGGTGTTTGCGCGGCTGGGTGTTATACTCCCTTGCCACGACGCGGTTGGCAGCATAATGTTTGCGTGCGCGGAAGCCTTGCCGCGTCTTGTAATCGAAAATACATCATGTTTTCGATGGTCCTGTCGGCAGCGACAGGGGGAGACGCAAACAAGACATGTTTCGTGCGAACCGGTTGCTGCGTTCGCGCAGCGCCAAAACCGGCGGGGAGTTAAGCGAACGGCCTTGGGCGTCGGCCACGCGAGCGCAGCTTATCTGCGACGCGGCCCGAACCTGCATCCAGGTCTAGACGCCAGCGATCCGCAATGCAAACCGGGTTAAGGTCAGGCTGGTTAAGGTCAGGCTGAGACCCTGCAGGTCAGTCAGTGCCGACCGTATTTGAGTTTTTACCCCGCGTGTTTCGCACGGCCGTATCGTGGCAAACGAGATACCGCGGAAAGTTTCACGCAACTCAGCGCACCGGTCGCGCCAAAGGTTGCACTCTCGTCTCCTCACGACCCTGAAAGAATTGAAATGCAAGGTCAGCACGTCAGCGCGACACCAGTCTCCGGACCCTTTGGGGTCCGTGAAGGCGTCCGTGCAGCCGTCGATCGTGCCAGCCGCCGCACTTTCCCGTTAATGCGTCGCCCCAAAATGCGGACACGTTCCGCGATGCGGATCAGCGATGCGCCAGCCCATTCATCCGACTTTTCAATCAAGACGCGCGCCCGCAGCAGGCAGCATGTCGCCCCCGGCTTACCAGCCGGGAACGGTGGGACCGCCCGCCGGCGCGCCAAGGAACAAAAAACATGTCCAACAACAAGATGCTTATCGATGCCACCCACCCGGAAGAGACCCGGGTCGTGGTGCTCAAGAACGGGCGCGTAGAAGAATTCGACTTCGAATCTGCCGCCCGCAAATTGCTGCGGGGTAATATCTATCTCGCCAAGGTCACACGGGTCGAACCATCGTTGCAGGCGGCTTTCGTCGATTACGGCGGAAACCGTCACGGTTTTCTGGCGTTCAACGAAATTCATCCGGACTACTATCAGATCCCCGTTGCCGACCGGCAGGCCCTTCTTGAAGAGGAAGCGGCGCAGGAAGCTGCCGAGGAAGCCGAAGTTGATGCTCACGCCGAGCGCCTTGCGCGCCGCCGTGAGCAGCGTCAGCGCGATCAGGGTCCGCGCGAGACCGCACCCGGCGACGCTCAATTCGTCGGTGAAGCCGACGACAATCATGCGCCTGAAGTGCTGGAAGGCGTCGAGCAGGACGGACATCACCACGATGGCCAGCGTGACGATCATGAACACACCGACGCGCCGCGCCAGGACGAGCCGGTGGAGCACCGCACGATTGCCAGCGCCGTCGAAGGCGTCGAGCAGATCATCAGCGAAACGCCGCCGCCGGTGACGGTCGGCGGGTTCGATCCCGATGCCGGACAAACGCACCAAGCGCACGATCACGACGATCATACGCACGATGGTCACGAGCATGACGATCACGACCATGTGCACGACGATGATGGTCATCAAGAGCATGCCGCGCCGGTTCCCGCCGTCGCCGAAGGTGTTGAACCGGTTGGCGGCGAAGATGCCGTCGAGGAGATGCCGCAGCGTCCGCGCCGCCGTCCGCGCAGCTACAAAATTCAAGAAGTCATCAAGCGCCGCCAAGTCATTCTGGTTCAGGTCGTCAAGGAAGAACGCGGCAACAAGGGTGCGGCTCTCACCACCTATCTGTCGCTGGCTGGCCGTTACACCGTCCTGATGCCCAACACCGCCCGTGGCGGCGGCATTTCGCGCAAGATCACGCAGCCCGGCGACCGTAAGCGGTTGAAGGCCATTGCAAACGAGTTGGAGGTGCCGGAAGGCATGGGCCTGATCATCCGGACGGCGGGCGCTTCGCGCACGTCGCAGGAGATCAAGCGCGACTTCGAATATCTGCTGCGTCTATGGGAGAGCGTGCGCGAACTGACGCTCGCCTCGACCGCGCCGAGCCTCGTCTACGAGGAAGGCAATCTGATTAAGCGCTCGATCCGCGATCTTTATACCAAGGACGTGGAAGAGGTTGTGGTGGCCGGCGAAGTCGCTCACCGCGAAGCGCGCGATTTCATGCGCATGCTGATGCCGAGCCACGCGCAAAATGTGATCGAATATAAGGGCGCGGAGCCGCTGTTCACGCGCTACCGGATGGAGCAGCAACTTGCGGCGATGTTCAGCCCGCAGGTCACGCTCAAGTCGGGCGGGTATCTCGTCATCAACCAGACTGAAGCGCTCGTCGCCGTTGACGTGAACTCGGGCAAGTCGACGCGCGAGTACTCGATCGAGGAAACCGCACTCAACACCAATCTGGAAGCGGCCGACGAAATCGCGCGCCAGCTCAAGCTGCGCGACTTGGCTGGTTTGATTGTGATCGACTTTATCGACATGGAGGAGAAGCGCAACAACCGCAACGTTGAGCGCCGCCTCAAGGATGCGCTGCGGTTCGACCGGGCGCGGATTCAGCTGGGCCGGATTTCGCATTTCGGCTTGATGGAAATGTCGCGGCAACGGCTGCGGACAGGCGTGCTGGAAGGCTCGACGTCGCAATGTCCGCATTGCCAGGGCACGGGCATCATCCGTTCGATCGAGAGCATTGCGCTGGCCGTGCTGCGCGGTCTTGAAGACACGCTGATGTCGGGAACGCGAATGGCGCTGGTCGCCACCACGACACCCCAGGTTGCGCTCTATATCCTAAATGCCAAGCGTGCCTACGTCACCGATATGGAAGCCCGTCACGGGTTGTCGATCACGGTGCAGGGCAGCGACAAGCTGCAGGGCGCGAACTTCACGATCGACAAGATTGCCGCTTCGACGGCCGAGCCTGCGTTGCGGCGGCGTTCGTCGAACCCGGTCAACATGGAATGGGGCTTTGACGGCGAAAACGGCGACGAGCCGGTCGAAGCCGGTATCATCGAAGTGCCGTTCGACGACACTGAGGAAGAAGTGGGCGGCGGGGCCGAGCGTCCGGTTCGTGGCGAGCCTGGACAGCAGACCGAAGAAGGCCGCCGCCGCCGCCGCCGTGGACGGCGCAACCGCCGGGACGAGCGTCCCGTTGGCGAGGGTTCGGACCGTGGCGGAGAACGGCACGCAAGCCCCGGCAATGGCGACGGGCATGGCTACGATGACGGTCACGCCGTTGAGACCGGTCCAGACGACGATGGATCTGAAGATACAGGCGGCGATGCCGGATCGGACGAAGCGGGCCGCGAAGGCGTCTCGGCCAACCTTCCGCCGCGTGGCGAAGGCGATGTTGACGCTGAAGGCCGTAGCCGCCGTGGCCGTCGCCGTGGCCGTCGCGGCGGCCGCCGGGGCGGTCAGAATCGCGAGCGGGCACCGTTTGCCGCTAACGACCGGAACGCTCCTGGCGAAGGAGGTGAGGGCGCCGAAGGGGGTGAAGGTGCGTATCAAGCCGAAGGCGACGATCGTGCGCCAGTTGGTGGCGGAGCCGAATATGTTCATGACCAGCCCGGTCCTGCGCACGACGCTTCGCCGGAGACTGGTCATGCAACCGATCACGCTGCCACGCCAGCAGACGCGCCGCAGCCGGATGCTGGTCATGATCATGAAGAACGGGCGCCCCGCCGCCGTGAACGTCATGAACCGCGTCATGCGCGGCCCAAGGTTCACGACGGGCGGGCGGATGCTGCGGCTGCCGTAATCGTTGAGGCGGCTCCCGTCCCGGCAATGCCTGAGCCGGCCCCGGTAGCGGTGGCGCCGGCGGAGCTTGTGGTTGAAGCCCCAGTCGCGAAGGCACCGCGCCGGGTGTCGTCGACGTCGTCCGAGCCGGTGCTTGAGCGCGTAACGGTGACGCCGCATTCGGGCGCGTCAACGGCTTCCGCCGCCGAGGGCGAGGCTGCAAAGCCAACCCGCAAGGGCTGGTGGCAGCGCAAGCTAGGGTTGGAATAGCGCGTGACTCCACAGTAAGCGGAGGATAAGCTTAAGTTGCACTTGCGGAAAGGCCGGAGAGCGATCTCCGGCCTTTTGTGTGTCTAACAGGTTGGCATAGTGTTTCTCTCGCGTCCGTGTCGAATTGTTGCGTGAGTTAACCCTTTCCCAAGCTGTTTGAACGATGTTCTCAGGCAGGGTCTTTTTTCGAATTCGGCTGCAATCTGTAGGGGCATTGTGGTCAGGTTCGGTGTGGAGGGTAAACGATGGCTCACGATATCAATTTCGTGCTTGATCAGGTTGATGCGGGCAAGACTATTAAGTTCTACCGCGACTATTACGGCCGGCAGAAAGTGGAAATTCGCACAGCCTGGGTGTGGCGGACGCAAGTTCCGCTTGGCGATCATGAAATCATGAAAGTGCGGGAGGCGCTGCAGATGCGGCGGCGGATGCGCGAAGGCCTGGTGGCCCGGAATCTGGTGTCGAAGCGGACCTGAGCTGTTGCTATTGCTGGCTTTGATAGCTGGACCTTTTATGGGTCCAGCTTTCTTATGGCCCAAGGCTTGAGATTATTCGGCAGCCATGGGGATGGCGTTGGGTGCGGAGCTGGAGGGTTTGCGGCTCAGGGCGCGGATGACTGTGTAAAACACCGGCGTGAACACCAAGCCGAAAACCGTCACGCCGATCATGCCCCAAAACACAGCGGTGCCGAGGGCGACGCGCAGTTCCGCTCCGGCCCCCGTCGACATGTAGAGCGGGACGACGCCGAACGTGAAGGCGAGCGAGGTCATCAAAATCGGCCGCAAACGCAGGCGGGCGGCTTCGACGGCGGCGTCGGCGCGGCTGCGGCCCTGGTCTTCGAGTTGACGGGCAAATTCGACGATCAGAACTGCGTTCTTGGCGGCAAGTCCGATCAGCACGATGAAGCCGATTTGGGTCAGGATATTGATGTCCTGCCCGTGAAGGCGGACGCCGAACAGAGCTGAGAGCAGGCACATCGGTACGATCAGCATAATGGCGAGCGGCAGGGTCCAGCTTTCATATTGGGCAGCAAGCGCCAGGAACACGAACAACACGGACAGGGCGAAGATCATGTAACCGGCGCGGCCCGCCTTTGCCTCTTGATACGACAGGTCGGTCCACTCGTAGGTAATGCCCTGGGGAAGTCTCGCCGAAGCCAGTTCCGCCATTAACCGCAGCGCTTCGCCCGAGCTGACGCCGGGTTTGGTCGCGCCTTGCACTTCAATCGTCGGGTAGAGATTGTAGCGCGGCACTCGGTCTGGGCCTGCGATGTTGCGCATGGTCACGACGTTGGCGAGCGGGACCATGTCGCCCTTCGTGCTCTTGACCATGATGCGGCCGACGTTCGCCGGATCGAGACGGAACTCGGCGTCGGCTTGCGCTGTGACGCGGAAGGTGCGGCCGAACATATTGAAGTCGTTGACGTAAGCTGAGCCCATGAAGACGCGCAGGGCTTCGTTGATGGCCGACAACGGGACGCTTAGCATCTGCGCCTTGACGCGATCCACGTCGATGAACAATTGCGGGGTCGCGGTGGCGAAGGTCGTGAAGACGTTCGTCAGGCCGGGGACTTGATTGGCGGCTTGTATGAATTCGGAGGCAGTGTTTGCGAAATCGTTGGAGGCGAGATTGGCGCGGTTTTGCAGCCGCATGGAGAAGCCGGTCTGGCCGCCCATGCCGCGCACCGGCGGCGGGATGAACACAAACGCACTGGCGTCGGTGATGGTTGACAGCGACGTACGCAATTTGTTGGCGAGCGTATCGGCGTCCTGCCCCAGTTTATGTCGTGCTTCGGCATCGTCGAGCACGCAGAAGATCGCGCCCTGGTTGGTGGCATTGGTAAAGGTGGCGCCTGAGCGGCCAGCATAGCCCGAGGTTGCCTTGATGCCGGGGGTTTTGAGTATGATGTCGGTTGCGCGGCGGACGACGTCGTCGGTGCGCGAAAGCGAGGCGCCGTCGGGAAGCTGCAGCGAGACGATCAGGATGCCGCGGTCCATCTTGGGAATGAAGCCGGTGGGCGAACTGGTGATGATCATGATGGCGGCGGCGATCAAACCCGCATAGGCCAGCAAGACCAGAGGAGCGAGGCGGATGAGGCTGCGGGCCAGGGCTGCATAGCCGTTTTCCAAGGCAATGAACGTGCGGTTGAAGCCGTTGAAGAATGCGGTCAGGGGGCGCATCAGCAGGCTTGGATTGGCGTGACCGTGGGGTTGCAGAAGGATCGCTGCCAGCGCCGGGCTAAGGGTCAGCGAATTGAACGCTGAGAGGATGGTCGCGGTGGCGATGGTGACGGCGAATTGGCGGTAGAACTGGCCGGTGATGCCGCCGGCGAACGCGGTCGGGATGAACACTGCCGACAGCACAATGGCGATGGCTATCAGTGCGGTGCCGACTTCGTCCATGGTGACGCGGGCTGCTTCGACGGGAGAGAGCCCTTCGGCCAGTTTGCGTTCGGCGTTTTCGACGACGACGATGGCGTCGTCGACCACAATCCCGACGGCAAGCACAAGCCCGAACAGGGTCAACATGTTGATCGAGAAACCGAAGGCGGCCATGACGGCGAATGTGCCGATCAGCGATACGGGGATGGCGACCAGCGGGATAATGGCGGCGCGCCAAGTCTGCAGGAATAGCAAGATGACGGCAACCACGAGGAGGACGGCTTCGAAGATGGTCTTATAAAGTTCGCGGATCGAGACTTCGATGAATTCGGTCGGATTGTATTCGATGCGGTATTCGAGGCCCGGCGGGAAGCGCTCGGACAGGCGCTTCATGGTGTCTTTGATGGCAGCAGTCGTGCGGATCGCGTTCGAGCCGGGCTGCTGGGTGACGACGACGACGGTTGCCGGGTCGCGGGAGAGGTAGCCATAGGTCGAGTAGCTCAGTGCCCCCAGTTCGACGCGTCCGACGTCGCCGAGACGGACGACGCGTCCATCGGCTCCGGTTTTCAGAACGATGTCTTTGAACTCGCCGGCTTCACGCAGGCGGCCTTTCAGGCGCAGCGACGTTTGGAACGCACCGGTTTTGTCGAGCGGGGGCTGGCCGACGGCGCCGCCTGCGACCTGGATGTTGGACTGCCGGAGCGCTGCAAGCACTTCTTCGGCCGTCATGCCGCGGGCTGCGATCTTGTCGGGTTCGAGCCAAACGCGCATCGAATATTCCCGCGAGCCAAACAGGGTGACGCCGCCAACGCCTTCGATGCGGGCAAGTTCGTCGGAGACGTTCAACAGGGCATAGTTCGAGATGTAGACTTGGTCGTATTTCGCGCCCGGCGAGATCATGTGGACGACGAGCAGGAGATCGGGCGAGCTCTTGCGGACGGTGACGCCGCCGCGTTGAACTTCTTCAGGAAGGCGCGGCATCGCCGCGGATACCCGGTTCTGGACCAGCACCGTCGCGCGGTCGATGTCGGTGCCGAGATCGAAGGTCACATTGATGGCGAGGCCGCCATCACCTGTTGCCTGCGACGACATGTAGATCATGCCTTCGACGCCGTTCACTTCCTGCTCAATGACGGCAGCGACTGTATCCGCGACGGTTTCGGCGCTGGCGCCGGGGTAGGTTGCGCTGATCTGGACCGTTGGCGGCACGATCTCGGGGAACTGGGCGATGGGCAGGGTGAAATAGGCAATGCTGCCGACGATCATGGTGAAGATCGAGATGACGGTTGCGAAGATCGGCCGGTCGATGAAGAAGCGGGACAGGCGCATGGGGGAATTCCTATCGCGTTACGTCAGCGGCTGGCGGTGTCCCTTCGGAGACGGTCAGGGGCTC
Organism: Hyphomicrobiaceae bacterium; assembly: GCA_031365425.1. Classification (GTDB taxonomy): domain Bacteria; phylum Pseudomonadota; class Alphaproteobacteria; order Rhizobiales; family Hyphomicrobiaceae; genus JANXVY01. The sequence continues at coordinate 9,084 of JANLYB010000239.1, read as the reverse complement.
GCGCTTGGTGATGACCTTCTGGCCGGGGCGGATGCGGGTCAGGCCTTTGGTGACGATCCAATCGTCTGCCGCGAGGCCGTCGCGTATGACGCGCAAGCCATCGACGAGCGGGCCGAGCGTTACCTTTTTGCGTACTGGAATGTCGTCGTTACCGACCACGACTACATAGCGGCTGGCCTGATCGGCGCCGACTGCTTCGTCGGGCACGAGGGTTGCGACGTAAGCTTGCGAGCCCTGGAGGCGGAGTTTGGCGAACTGGCCCGGCGTGAACAGCCGGTTGGGGTTGGGGAATAGGGCGCGGGCCTTTAATGATCCCGTCGCTGGATCGAGCCGGTTGTCGAGGAAGTCGACGATGCCGGTATGGGGGAAGCCCTTTTCGTCGGGAAGGGCTGCTTCGACACGCGCGCCTTTCTTGGCAGCGGTTTGTGCGCCGCCTTCGGCGAGGCGTTTGTACTTCAGGGCGTCGGCTTCAGTGATGTCGAAGTAAAGGTAGATCGGGTCCTGGCTGACAATGGAGGCGAGCGTGGTCGCGCCGGTCGTGCCGCCTGCAGTTACATAGTTGCCCGGCGTAACGGATGCACGGCCAATCTGGCCGGAGACTGGCGCGGTCATGCGGGTGAAGCTCAGATCAAGTTCGGCCGATTTGACCTTTTCTTCGGCGACGCGCGCTGCCGACTCGGCTTCGCGCTGGAGGTTTGCGCGGTCATCGAAGACTTTTTCCGAGACGACCTTGCGTTCCACGAGCGGGCGGGCACGCTCCACGTCCAGGCTGGCGTTGCTGATGCGGGTCTGGGCCTGCTGGAGTTCCGCCTTGGCCTGGGCCAGCGCGCGTTCGTAAGGGCGTGCATCGATCACGAACAGCAGGTCGCCTTTTTTGACTTCCTGGCCGTCCTTGAACAGCACGTCCTGCAGGTAGCCGTTTACGCGGGCGCGCAGATCGACGGTTTCGACCGCATCGAAGCGGGCCGAGGTTTCGTCCCATTCGACGATTTCGCGCGCGAGCGGCTTGCTGACGATGATGGTCTGCAGGGGACCGGCCGGCGGCGTGGCGGGGTTCGTGGCAGCACTGGTCGTGGGCGCGCGCAGGGTGTTTTCGCGCATGCTCTTGCCGCTGTCGGTCACGTCCGCAATGATCGTGTTCCAGCTCCGGCCAGACAGAACCGGCAGCGCCAAGTAGGTTGCCGCTGCTGCGATGGCAACCGCCAGGAGTGTTGTTTTCGCACGCATCAATAGGTCCCGCTCTTTCGACGCAAAAGCGTGACGGCCCGTATGAGCCATCACGAATTTGGTCTATTGGGACATTAAGGCCTCAGGCGGAAATCATGAAGTCCTTAATGCGCTGTGGACACGTAATATATTACCAAGCGCTGCCGTTTCCGTAGCCGCTGTAGCGGCGGTTATTGTAGGCCGCTAAGCGCGGATCATTGGCGGGGATTTCGGCGATGCGGCGGTTGCCATAGCCATCGACGAGGATCACGCGGCGCATGGCCTGGCGTTCATATCGGTCGCGGGGGGTGTAGCGTGCGCTGGCCATATCGCGTTCGTTCCCGCGGTCACGGCGGGCAATGCGGGGTTCATCGTCCTTTGGTTTGCCGTGAACGACGATTTTGACATGGCTGTTGCCGTGCTTTGCGACGAGTTTGTAAGTCGTTGCGGCGTTAGCTGGGCTTTGGCGGATGCAGCCGTGCGAGGCGGGGGTGCCGAGGCGTCCGACCGACTGTGTGGCGTGCATAGCGACGCCGCCGTTGAAGAAGACGGCATTAGGCATTGGGGCGTTGTCGTATTGCTTCGAGTACCACATTTTCGACGACCAGACCGGGCGGAAGATGCCGGTCGGCGAGCGGTAGCCCTCGGCACCCGACGAGATCGGCCACGAGCCGACGGTCTTGCCGTACTCGGTCAGCGTCATGCGCTGCTTCGCCAAGTCGATGTCGATGTTCAGTGTAATTTTTGGCGGTTCGGGCTTTGCGGCCACGGCGGGGGCGACGACGGCAGGGGCGGTCTCGGTGTCAGTTTTCGGAGCGGGGTTTGCTTCGGGTTTGGATGCGGCTTCTTGGGGGGGCGCCTGCTTGGGCGCCGCTGAGGTCACGGCAGGCTCGATCTCTGCCGGCTTGATTGGGGCCTGCTGGGCCTGAACCGGTTTAGCGGGTGCCGCGTCGATTGGGGCGGGCGCGGTGATCAGCTTATAGGGCAGCGTTACCTTGGGGGCCGTGTTGGGGGCCGCGACGGATTTTTCGTCGGTTGCGGCCGGCGCAGGCGGGGGATCGGCGGCGATGGCTGGCGCGATGCTCATGAAAGCAAACAGGGTGCAACTGGCGAGAGCTTTTGCGGCCAGCGGTTTAGTGACAGAGCGTTCGGCTGAGCCGACCGGGAAACGCGACATTAAGAAACTCCAAACGACTGAGGACAAGGGAATTTGGAGAGCCAGTAGTAATGCTGAATCCCATGCTAATTGCTTAATTGCAGTCATTATAACCGCAATAAAGGCGAAAATCCTGTTTTGAAACAACAATTCATGCCGCATTCGGTTGCGAGGACTGCGCGTTCAACGCCGTCCTGCTACCAACGTTCCAGCGTCAGTCCGATATTGCCGCAATCGAGCCGGTGGCCTTCGGCATTGCGCCAATCAAAGGTTTTCGACGGCGAACTCGATACGGCGGTTGCGGGCTTTGTTGAGTGCTGTTGTGTTGGGCGCGACGGGACGGGCTGAGCCCATGCCGACGGGCGTCACGCGTGTGCTTTCGATACCTTTTTTGGCGAGATAGTCGGCGACCGTCTGCGCGCGGGCCTGGGAGAGCTTCTGGTTCGTCTCGGGCAATCCGGTGCTGTCGGTATGGCCCTCTACTTTCAGGCGTGCATTCGGACATGCTTTGAACGCTGTTGCCAGCCGGTCCAGGGTAGCGATGCTCGTGCTTTTCAAGTCGGCGCGTGCGCTTTGGAAAACGATGCGGCCTTTCTTGACGGCGTTCGCGACAGAGGTCCGGCAGGCGGCAACGTCTGCGGCCGGTGCTGCTGGCGCAGCGGTTGCGGCCAGCGTGGCCGGCGCAGCAGCGGGCGGGGTTGAACTGCTGGGCTTATAGTCGGGATTGGGGCGGGCGGCGGCTTCCTGGTTGGCGGGTGTCGAGCCGTAGTAGGACGTCACGCCCGAAGGACGGGGCGGGGTGGGCGTGATGAGGCTTGTCACTGCAGCGATGGCTGCTTGCGCCAGCGAAGGTTCTTTCACTGGAGGCGGGGCGGGCCGGTAGTCGGGGTTGGCGATGGCTGCTTGTTCGGCGGGTTCCGGCGACGTGCCGAAGTAGCTGGTCACGCCCGGCTGGCTTGCCGGTTTTGAAGGCGTTGCGGTGGCGCTTTTCGCTGGCGCCGCATCTCCATTCTTTGCCGGTGCCGGTTCGGCACTATTTGCTGGTGCCGGTTCGGCGACTGCCGAGGGCGCAGGAGAGGCGGGTCTGATTTCTGCGGGTATGGCTGCGGTTTCGGGAGCGGGGGCAGGAGAGGCTGCAGGCGATTCCGGCGTTGGTTCGGTGGCGACAGCGGCGGTCGCTGTGACGGCTGGCATATAGTCGGGATTCATCTTCGCGGCCGCCTCTGCGACGGGTGGCGTGACGCCGAAGAACGAGGTAACGCCTTTGGGCGAGACTGGCGCTGGCGCTGTCATGGGCGCTGCCGGTGCATCAGGAGCGGGAGCTGTGGCCGCAATCTGGGTTGAAGCGGTTTCAGCGACGGCTGCCGTTGCCGGCTTATAATCAGGGTTCATCTTGGCCGCCGTTTCCGCAACAGGCGGCGTCGTGCCGAAGTAGCTCGTCATTCCTTTGGGTGGATTGGACGCTGGCGCTGCCGGTGTTGCGACTGCGGGTTTTGCAGCTTCGGCGGTCTTGACCGGGGCGGTCGCCGCTGGAGCGGTTGCTGCCGGTTTGGCGGCGGGCGCGGGCTTTGCCGGGGCTGCGGGTTTGCCGGCTTCAACCGTTTTAGCTGGCGGTGATGCGACAGGAGCAGGTGCTGGTAATGAGGGTTTGGCGGCTTCCACAGTCTTGGCGGGCACAGTCTTGGCAGGCACGGAGGGTGCGGGCGAAATCTGTGCGCTCTTGCCGCCGGTCACCGGGTTGGGTGATGGGGCTTCGGGTTGGGAGGTGAGCAGGAGCGCCAAGCCGCCGGCGCCCAGTCCGTACATGGCGAGGACGGGCAGCCAGGATGACCACCTGTAGCTCTGTTTGGTGACGGTCGGGCGCGGGTCGACCGGCGTCGTCATCGAGGCGACGACGGGGGAGGCTGCGACGGGGGAAACGACTTTAGCAACAGCGGCTGGTTTGGCGGCTGCTGCGGTTTTGATGGCGGCGGACCCGGCCGTTGCGTGGGCGGCGACTGGCGTGCCGATCAGTTGGCTCAGGGCGGCTGGAACGGCGGCGGCCAGGGAGGCGTGTTCGGCGTCGAACAGGTGGGCGAGCCCGGTGGCGGTTGCTTCGCCGCTCATGCGGTGGCGCTTGCCCAGGATCGAAAGGACGTGCGGGGCAAGCGTGTTGATGAGCAATGCAGAGGAGGCCGGTTTGATACCGGACAATGCCGCGATGGTTTGGGTGACCTTGCCGAGCTTGGATCCAAAGATCGCCTGCAGCAATTGCGCGCCGAGGCGGTAGATGGGGGCTGCGGTCATGGTGCCCTGGTAAAGGGCTGGGAGGCGATGGAGCAGGGTTCCGTCGTTGACGGGGTCGGCCACGAGCCGCGAAACCACGGATTGGCCGGTCTGGCCCGACGCAACGTGGGACGCGGACGCAGTGCTCGACAAAATCGCTGGGAGGGCGAGGCCGACCGCCTTTTCGATGTTAGCTGGCGTTTCGCCGAGCAGTTTGGCGGCATAGCCTACAAATTGCGGCGTCACAGACGATTTCATCTGCTCAAGGAGCGTCATCGGCATGACGGAGTACCCACTTGTTACTGAAACAACCGGGTAGACATAACATCCGTCGCCCGCGAGCGGAAGTTATTGCTGCGACATTCCTTTTGGCGATCCGCAAAATAGTGAACGCTGCCGTGGATACTCTAAATTTTGGCGTCCGCGCGGGTCGAATTTGTTTGCATGCCTGCTGCTTATTCGGCGGCTTCCTTGACGAACTGGAGCGAGGCGAGGCGGGCATAGGCGCCGTTGCGGCGGACGAGGTCGGCGTGTTTGCCTTCCTCGATGATGCGGCCCTGGTCCAGCACGAGGATGCGGTCGGCCTTCTGGACGGTTGCCAGGCGGTGGGCAATGACAATGGTCGTGCGGGTTTTCATGACGCTTTCGAGCGCGCGCTGGACCAAGCGCTCGTTTTCGGCGTCGAGAGCGCTGGTCGCTTCGTCGAGCAGGAGAACCGGCGCGTTTTTCAGGATCGCGCGGGCGATGGCCAATCGCTGGCGCTGGCCACCCGAGAGTTGAACGCCGCGTTCGCCAAGGCGGGTTTCGTAACCCTGCGGGAGGGCTTCGATGAACTCGGCGGCTTGAGCGGCGCTCGCGGCCTTGGCGATGTCTTCAATGGAGGCGTTGCGCGTTCCATAGCGTATGTTTTCAGCGACGGTATCGGCAAACAGGGCGACATCCTGGGGGACGAGCGAGATGCGCGAGCGGATGGCGGAGACGTCAGCGTTTTGCAGGGGGACGCCGTCGAGCAGGATCTGGCCGCTGGCGGGATCATAAAAGCGCAGTGCCAGATTGAAGACGGTCGTTTTGCCAGCACCCGAGGGGCCGACGAGTGCTACGGTTTCGCCCGGGGCGATCTTGAATGAAATCCCGGCGAGTGCGCTAAAGTTCGGGCGCGTTGGGTAGACGAAACTGACGTCGCGGAATTCGATTTCGCCGCGCGCAGGCACCGGTAGCGGGACGGGTTCGGCTGGGGAGACGATCTCCGGCTTGACGGCCAGGAGTTCGGCCAGGCGTTCGGCTGATCCGGCGGCTGAGCTGATTTCGCTCCAGACTTCGGCGAGTTCGGCAAGCGCGCCTGCGGCGAACAGGGCGTACAGGAGGAATTGCGAGAGGGTGCCGGCGGTGATGTCGCCTCTGACGACTGAGGATGCGCCATACCACAAGACGCCGGTAATGCTGGCGACGGTCATGAAGATGGTGAGGCCCGTCAGTCCGGCGCGGGCTTTAAGGCGATCGCGGGCGGCTTGAAACGAGCGTTCGACGGCAAGGCTGAAGCGACCGGCGACAACGCCTTCATGGGCAAAGGCCTGCATGGTGCGGACGGCGGTCAGGTTTTCGCTCGCGTATGCGGAGGCTTCGGCCAGGGTATCCTGAGCGCGGCGCGAGAGCTTCTGGACGGTGCGGCCATAGACGACCAAAGGCAGCACGATCACGGGGATAGCGAGTAAAGTTAGGCCTGCCAGCTTGGGGCTGGTTGCGACCATCATGATCAGCGCGCCGATGAGCATGATGGCGTTGCGGAGAGCTTGGCTGAGGGTCGTGCCGCCAACGGATTTGAGCTGGGTGGTGTCGGCCGTGAGGCGGCTCATAACTTCGCCGGAATGGGTTTTTTCGAAGAAGGCAGGTCCGAGCGTCGTGACGTGGCGGAAGACGTCGGCACGCAGGTCGGCGATGACGCGTTCACCCATCCAGTTGACGATGTAGACGCGCGATGAGGAGGCAAGTGCGAGGACTGCGCCGAACACGATCAGGGCTTGGAACCAGCGGTCGATGACGTGGCCGTTGGAGCCGGAAAAGCCCTGATCGATCATGCCGCGGACGACGAAGGGGACGGCAAGCATGGCGGCGGCCGATACGATGAGCGCAAGCAGTCCGCCCGTCATGGCCCATGGGTAGCGGCGCAGATAGGGAGCAAGCGACATCAACGGCTTTAACGACGTGCGCTTTTTATCGCCCTGGCCGCCGGATGCGTCGTCGTCGTTGGAACGTGTTAGCTTGGCCAAAACGTAACCTTTGGAATTCAAGAGGGATTGAAGTCGGGCAAGGCGTACAACCATGCCCGGCCCATGCTGAGACCTCAAGTGTTGCCAGAGCCGCACCAATCATTCGTTCAGCATGCGCGCTGATCTGTGCCGCGGTTTCAACTCGCGACGCGCGAGCTTTGAACCAACGTGTGGCGGGTAGTACATCAACGGCTGCGATCTACCAAATGCGGCGTTCGATGGGGTTAGCGCGCGTCGACGAGCCCTGAATCCATCAGGCGGCGATGGAAGCTCAGGATCTCGGATTTCCGGCGGCAGGTGAAGTAAAGGCCATCGCAGATCCGCATGAGGCGCGCACGTTCGAGGTAGCTTTCCGTCAATGGGAGCCGGGCGGACTGAAGCAGGATTGTGCTCAGGTAGGGTACGTCGACGGTGCGTTGCAGCGGAAGCGGTGCGGGGTCAAAGTTGACGCCTTCGATGGCGTAGTAAGTCAAGAAGCCGGGGCTTTCGGGGGTTAAGTTGACGTTTTCGGCGGACGCCGCTTTGTCGTAGCCGAGCAAGGTGCGGGTCGCGATCGGCTGGTGGTCGCCGTATTGGACGATCAGGAATTTTTCGCCCGGGAAGCGCCGCTTGAGATCCACGCGGAAGGCGTCGTAGTCCATTTTGGCCATGGCGAGACGACGCAGATATTCGTTCATTTCCCGGTCGGTGCCGGGTTTTCCGCCGGGCACATCGACCTGGGGCTCGTAAGGGTCGAGATAGGGCAAGTGGGTTGCCGAAGTGATGATGTAGGTGAACAGCGGGCCGGACGAAGCCGCGAGCTGCTCATTCATGTGGGTCAGGGCGTTGGCGTAGTAGAAGCCGTCGCGCTCGTTGTAGCGTTTGGCTTTCTGCCCTTTGAAGTCGAAGACTTCGGTCATGCCGATGGCGTTATAAAAACGCCCGCTCGACACGAAGTCCTTGGGGACGGGATAGAACAGCGTGTTGCGATAACCGCAGCGGGCGAGGGTCTGCGGCAGGGTTTCGCGGATCTTGCCCTGCATGAGGGAGTGCACGAACGTACGCATGTTGCCGAACGAGAATGTCGAAACGCCGGCGAGGACGGAGAATTCCGTCAGCCAGGAGGCCCCGCCGTAGGTTTCGACGCGCAGCTTGTGGAGCTTGCCGTCATAGGACTTGAAGAACGGGTCGAGGCTGGTGTCGTAGCCAAGGGTCGGGAAATGTGACGGCGGGACCACGCTCTCCTGATGGATCAAGATAATATGGGGCGGGCGTTCGCCCGGCGTGCACTCGGTGGGTACCTTGAAGGCTGGCTTGGATTGATTGGCGACGGCTTCGAGAAGCTGGCCGCGCCAGAGGGTTTCGACCGTTTCCGACCAGGATGCGTAAAACGAGGAGAGGTAGAGGCTGTCCCAGTAAAACAGGGTGTGGGCGCGGTCGCCTTTACTGACGCTGGCCGCGTACGCGGAGAGTGCGCACAGCACGGCGACGGTGGCGCTGGCGCCGCGTTTTACGCGCGAACTGTCGTACCGGTAAAGAAGGCAGGCAACCGCGCTGATCGTCAGGATGGCAGCAACCAAGGCAAGCAGAGGCTTCTTGTGATCGACCCAGAGGAAGCTCAGCGTGGACCAAGACGTTAAATAGAAAACCACGTCGTAAGCGTGCAGAATCATGTCGATGAATTGGCGCTTAACCTCGGACGCCACCACGATCAGGGCTGCGACCGTCGTTACCAAGACCGTTGAAAACAGAACGCGGCGCGAAATGACTGTGAGGACAGCGATCAGGCCGGTGGTGATCGCGATTCCAAAGAAGTCGCGTTCCCACAGGCCTTCATAACAATAATGATAATAGGCTAGGGGGACGGCAACGAGTGCGGCCAAGCCCCAAACGACGAGCGCCGATAGCTCGCCTGCAGGCGTGAAAATGCGCGCACGCGCCCGTAACCGGAACTCTACGCCCGCAACTGTCATCTATCCGTCATATGGTTGTCATGAAACCTTCTAGCGTGCAGCTTTGCGCATGGTCACCGGGACTGGTCAATAAGGAAATAATTGCGTCCAGGGCGGCGTTAGTCTCAGGTTTGCCATAGTTTATGGGGGTGTGCGGCGAAGACAGGATCGTTTGTGCTTGCCCGCGGGTGGTATTCGCGGCTATAGACGGCGCTTCTCACGCACAGTGTGTGAGATCTGCCCGGCACCCTTGGAGGCC
>JANLYB010000212.1:0-18365 GCA_031365425.1 Hyphomicrobiaceae bacterium | reverse complement strand
TGAAGTGAAAGCACTCGTTATTACGTTTTGCGATCAACTCGATGCTGCAGGATTGGGTGTCCGGTCTGTTCGCTTGTCGCTGTTTCGATGCGACGGCAGCGTTGGAGAAATTTGCGTCTCGCTCAGTCGGCCTGCACGCGCACGCGCGCATGTGACTGGTTTGCTGTTGGAAAAGCTGGGCGGCGTTGATCTTGGGTTTGGAGTCGATCTGCTGTCGCTAGAAGCACTTTGGACTGAGAAGCTCAAGCTTTATCAGGAAGCGTTGACTTCTCAACCCGACGTATCGGACCTTAGCGCTCAATTGGTGGACAAGCTGGTCAGTCGTTTGGGCAGCGGACGGATAACACGTCTCGTCGCAAATCAAAGCCATTGGCCAGAATCCTGCGAAGTTCGCCAATCTGCTCTCGTTTGTCCAACACCGGTTGCCGCAACAAGCACTGGCTTTTTGAAGTCGGCGGGTGTGTCGCGACCTGCATTGATGTTGGCGTGTCCTGAGCCAATAACAGTCATGGCCGAAGTTCCAGAAGGTGCGCCGATGCAGTTCACCTGGCGGCGGGTACGCTACACCGTGGTGCGTTCACAAGGCCCAGAACGGATTGAAGCCGAATGGTGGAAGAAACTGTGGCCTCAGGCAGGATCGCGGGCGCGTGACTACTTTTCGCTTGAAGAAAAAGCGGGTGCCCGCTTTTGGGTTTATCGCGAGGGTAGTTACGATGAGGAGGCAGGTGATAATCCACCCGTATGGTTCGTTCACGGGGTGTTTGCATGAAACATGCTCCTGCTTATGCCGAGCTATATGCGATCAGCAACTTTTCATTTCTAGAAGGAGCATCGCACCCCGAAGAGCTTGTTGCGCAGGCTAAGGCTCTGGGGTTGTCTGCGGTGGCCATCACGGATCGCAATACGCTTGCTGGTGTCGTGCGTGCCCATGTAGCTGCTAAAAAGGTCGGCCTGCGTTTGATCATTGGCGCGCGACTTGATCTTGAGGATGCGCCCAGTCTCGTGTGTCTGCCGAGCGATAGGAAAGCTTATGGGCGTTTGTGCCGTCTGCTCTCGTTGGGGCAGGGGCGGGCTATCAAGGGGCAATGTAGCCTCACGCTTGCGGATGTCTCGAACCATGCGGAGGGGCAAAACTTCATTGTGCTGCCGCCGTCGTATGGGGAGTTGCGTAAAATCCTGTCCCCTCAAAACCGAGGGTTCCAACATGATCTGCGCCGCATCAAGCATGTCATGGGTGTGACGCCGGTTTATCTGGCAGCTTCGTCTGATTATGGCGGGGATGATTGCGCGCGTCTTGCTGCTTTAGCGGCGTTGGCTGAACGCGAACATGTCCTGCTTGTTGCGACGAATGCGGTCCGGCTTCATGCGCCCCAGAGGCGGCGGTTGGCTGATGTGCTCGCCTGTGTGCGTGCTGGCAAGGTCATTACTGAAGCGGGTTTCATCTTGCCGGCAAATGCGGAACGGCACATCAAGCCGCCTGCCGCCATGGCTAGGTTGTTCAAGGATTATCCTACAGCGCTTGCGCGGACCCTTGAGATTGCTCGGGCCTGCACCTTCTCGCTTGACGAACTCGTCTACGAATATCCGGATGAGCCGGTACCTGTGGGAAAGGAACCAGATGCGCATCTTGCCGATCTCACGCGGGTTGGGGCTGCCGAGCGGTTTCCCGATGGTCTGCCGCCGCGCGTTGCCGAGACTTTGCAGCGAGAGCTCGCCCTGATCGCGCAGATGAAATATGCGCCGTACTTTCTCACTGTTTACGACATCGTCCGCTTTGCGCGCGGGCGGGGCATCCTGTGTCAGGGGCGGGGATCGGCTGCCAATTCTGTGGCCTGCTATTGCCTTGGGATTACGTCGGTCAACCCGACCGAGGTCGATCTGCTGTTCGAACGCTTCATCACCCTCGAACGCCGCGAGCCGCCCGACATCGATGTTGATTTCGAGCACGAGCGGCGTGAGGAAGTTATTCAGTATATCTATCAGCGTTATGGTCGTGATAGGGCAGGACTTGCCGCCACCGTTATTTCCTATCGGGCGCGGTCGGCGGTGCGCGATGTAGGCAAAGCGATGGGGTTGTCTGAGGATACGCTTACTGCTCTTGCCGGGATGGTGTGGGGGACACGTTCGGGTGGTGCGCTGCCTGAAAAGCATGTGTGGGAAGCAGGGCTTGATCCTGCCGATCCGCTGCTGGCTAGCGTGCTTGAGCTTGCCGATGATCTCATTGGGTTTCCCCGTCATTTGTCTCAGCACGTCGGTGGCTTTGTATTGACGCGCGGGCCGTTGATCGAGGTGGTGCCGGTCGGAAATGGCGCGATGGCAGATCGCACGTTTATCGAGTGGGACAAGAATGACCTGGCTGCCGTCGGGCTATTGAAGGTCGATGTTCTTGCGCTGGGCATGTTGACCTGCATTCATCGCGCGTTCGATCTTATCGCACGGCACTATGATCAACATTTTACGCTCGCCAATATCCCGCGCGAGGATCCTGCCGTTTATGACATGCTGTGTAGGGCTGACAGTATCGGTGTGTTTCAGGTCGAGAGCCGGGCGCAGATGAACATGCTGCCCCGTTTGAAGCCGCGCACCTTTTATGATCTCGTGATCGAGGTTGCGATTGTGCGTCCCGGGCCAATTCAGGGCGATATGGTGCATCCCTATTTGCGCCGCCGCGATAAGCTTGAAGCCGAACACTATCCATCGCCCTCGCCTGAACATGGCGATGTCAATGAGTTGCGTCAGATCCTGGGCAAGACCAAGGGCATTCCGCTTTTTCAAGAACAGGCGATGCGGATCGCGATGGATGCGGCCAAGTTTTCCGATGCCGAGGTCAATGAGTTGCGCAAGGCGATGGCAACCTTCCGCCGCCGCGGCACTATAGGGTTGCTTGAGGAGAAGATGGTCTCGCGGATGGTTGCGCGGGGGTATGATCCTGGCTTTGCGGCCCGGTGTTTCAGTCAGATCAAGGGGTTTGGGGAGTATGGATTTCCCGAGAGCCATGCGGCGAGCTTTGCGCTGCTGGTCTATGTCTCGTCCTGGCTCAAGTGTCATTACCCCGAAGTGTTTGCCTGTGCGCTGCTCAACTCACAGCCGATGGGGTTTTATGCGCCAGCCCAGATTGTGCGCGATGCGCGTGAACATGGGGTTGAGGTGAGACCTGTCGATGTGTCTGTGTCGGCGTGGGACAGCACGTTGGAGCCGCCGTCTGCTGCGTTGGCCGTTTGGCAAAAGTGTGGGCGGCCCAAGTGCGGGTTTCCAATACGCCTCGGGCTTCGCCAGGTTGATGGCATGGGCGAGCTGGAAGCGGATAGGATCGTTGCCGCGCGGGCCGTGGGGAAAGAGGCCGAGTCGGTCCTGCCTTTTGCAGCCCTGCCGGATTTCATGGGGAGCACACGCGTCAAGCGCGGTACGCTCGACAGGCTGGCGGCGGCCGATGCGTTCCGTTCCCTGGGGCTTGATCGCCGGGAGGCGCTTTGGGAGGCGCAGGCATTGACGCCTGTCGATACGCTGCCGTTGTTTGCCTGGGGGGCGACACAGGAAGCAGGCTGCGAGCCGCCGGTTGATTTAGAGGCGATGGCGTTGTCTGAGCATGTGGTTGCGGACTATCAGACTTTGCGATTGTCGCTCAAAGCCCATCCGATGAGTTTTCTGCGACTGCAGCTTGATGCGCTTCCGAAGCGGCGTGTTTTGCCGGCGGTCGCACTGGCTTCAGTGAAGAACGGGGCGCGGGTCAGCGTGGCGGGAGTTGTGTTGGTGCGGCAGCGGCCCGGTTCCGCCAAGGGGGTAGTGTTCATGACTCTCGAAGACGAGACGGGTGTCACCAATGCCGTCGTCTGGCCAAAGACTTTGGAGCGCTACCGGCGAGTTGTCATGAGCGCGCGTTTGATACTGATCCATGGCCGTGTACAGCGTCATGAAAACATCATTCATATCGTCAGTGAGGTGCTTGAAGACCGGAGTGATTGGCTCTCGCTATTGGCCGATGGGGCAAGTCTCATGAAGCTGCCGATTGCACGGGCCGATGAGGTGCTGCGGCCAGAACCCGGGTCGGCGCGCGGATCGCAAACTGATCCGCCGCGATTGTTGCCGCGGTCTGGGCCTATGCATCCGCGGGGCGAGCGGATCATTCCCAAATCGCGGGATTTTCATTGATGGCCAGAGAACGTGGAGGCTCGCGTGTTGATCGAATTTGACCAGCGGGGTTGCTGGATTGGCGTTGGCAGCGTAGCGACTTCTCAGGACCATAGCGCACTCTTTAAGGACGACCTCTTGTGACCGTGACGCCGCTTTCCGTGACTGTCGTTGGTGCTGGGATCATGGGGCTGTGGCAGGCCTTGACGCTCGCACGCGCCGGACATCGTGTGCATCTGATGGAAGCTTCCGATGAGGCGAAACCGTTTGCGGCGAGCGCCAGCCGCTATGCGGGAGCCATGCTGTCGCCCGATTGCGAGGCGGAGTCGGCACCCTTGCTCGTGCGCGATCTGGGGCGGGAGGCGCTCCCGATCTGGCGGTCGGTTTATCCAGGTCTTTTCAACAAGGGCAGTCTTGTCGTCCCCATGCCGCGTGATCCGCGCGATCTGGTCCGCTATGCCAAGCTGACCGAGGGGCACACGTTGCTTGATGCTGCCGGGCTCGCGGAAATTGAGCCAGAACTGGCTGAGCGTTTTGATATGGCGCTGTATTTTGCCGGTGAAGCGCACATGTCGGCGCCGGACGCATTGTCGTTCTTGCTTCTGGCGGTGCGAGAGGCGGGTGTGACCGTTTCGTTTGGCGTGGATGGCGTTGGTGCCGCTGCAGCTGGCGGGATCGTCATCGATTGCAGGGGACGGGCGGCGGCAGATCAGCTTCCCAATTTACGGGGCGTGCGCGGCGAGCGGATCGTGGTTCGGGCGCGCGATGTCAATCTGCAGCGGCCAGTGCGGCTCTTGCATCCGCGTGTGCCATTCTACGTCGTGCCCTGGCCCGAGCATATCTATCTGGTCGGGACGACCGTCATCGAGACTGACGAGGCGGGGCCCATGACGGTGCGTTCGGCGATCGAGCTACTCAGTGCTGCCTGTACGCTGCACCCCGGCTTTGCCGAAGCCGAGATCATGGAACTGGATGCCGGCGTGCGGCCTGCGCTGCCCGACAATGTACCTCGCGCCATGGTTGCTGCGGACAGTAGGACGATCCTCGTCAACGGTGCTTACCGGCACGGGTTCCTGCTGGCGCCGATTCTGGCGCGAGCCGTGTGCGGTTATTTGGAAGGAGACACGCCGGATAGTCCGTTACTGATGAGGTTGTGAGTTCGATTTATTGGGATGCGGGGGGTGTGTGTCTCACAGCTGGGTTGTCGAGGGGCGGATAGCCCCTCGATGGGGCGAGTGTGAAACCAGCCGGTCAGGCTGCTGCGCTACCGGGAGCGGGTTTGGCTTGCGTGGTGTTTGCGGTCGCGTCGGGGCTGGCCGATTTGAGAGCCAGGCGTTCGGTCACCAGTTTGGTTGCGGCAACAAAGTCGGGTTTGCCGGAGCCAAGCAGGGGGATCTTGTCGACGACGACGATTTCGGCGGGGATCATCAGTTCGGTGGCGCCGCGCGATTTGGCGAATTGGACAAAAGCGCTGCGCTGGCATTTGGCGTCGGTGGTGAGAAGGATCAGCTTTTCGCCTTTGCGGGCGTCGGGCTGTGCGACGACGACGGAGATGAGGCTGGGCCAGAGGTCGGCGGCGAGAGCTTCGACGGCTGCGAGGGAAATCATTTCGCCGCCGACTTTGGCGAAGCGTTTCAGGCGGCCTTTGATGGCGATATAGCCTTGCGGGTCGATGGCGACGATGTCGCCGGTGTCGTGCCAGCCGCCGGGAGGGGCTTCGAGGACGCCGGGTTTTTCGGCGCGGTAGTAGCCCAGCATAATGTTGGGGCCGCGCAGCAGCAAGCGTCCGCCGTCGCTGACGCCAGTGACCGGTTCTAGCTTGGCTTCCATGAGCGGCGACAGGCGGCCGACGGTGCCAGAGCGGTTGGCCATGGGTGTGTTGACCGATACGACGGGGGCTGCCTCGGTCACGCCGTAGCCTTCGAGGATGCGAACGCCGAATTTTTCCATGTAGACTTGGCGTGTGCGGTCTTTGACGGCTTCGGCGCCTGAGACGACCATGCGGACCTTCGACAGGTCGTAGGGGTGGGCGGAGCGGGCATAGCCATTGAGGAACGTGTCGGTGCCAAACAGGATGGTGGCGTTGGTCGAGTATGCTAGTTCGGGGATAATGCGGTAGTGGAGCGGCGTGGGGTAGAGGTGGACCGGGATGCCGCCGATGATGGGCATGATGCAGCCGCCGGTGAGGCCGAACGAATGGAAGACCGGGAGTGCGTTGAACACTTTGTCTTCGCCGTTGACGTCCATGCGGGCCAGGACCTGATGGCAATTCGACAGGATGTTCTTGTGGGAAAGCACGACGCCTTTGGGGGTGCCTTCCGAACCTGACGTGAACAAGATCGCTGCGGGGTCATCGGCTTTGGTCACGGCCTGGGGTTTGGATCCGCGCAGTAGGCCTGCAACTTTGTCCTTGAGGGTGATCGTGGTGCGGACGTCGTCGAGATAGACGATTTTCACGATGGGTTCGAGAGCGGTGATCAGGTCGCCGAGGCGGCCTTTTTCGATAAAGGCACGCGAGGTCAGTACGGTTTTGACCCGAGCCGTGCGGCAGGCGGAGATGACGTTGGCCGGGCCGGCGCTGAAGTTCAACATGGCGGCGACGCGGCCGATGGATTGCAAGGCGAAGAACGTGACGGCGATGCCGGCCGAGTTCGGCAGCAGGATGCCAACGGCTTCGCCGGGCGCGCTCATTCCAGCGATTTTGGCACCGAGCACTTGTGCGCCGATGATCAATTTCTTGTAGCTGAGCTTGGTGCCGAGCGGGTCTTCGACAATGGGGGTGGCCGTTTCAAAAAGGGTGCGAGCGGTGCCAAGGGCTTGAAAAAGCGTCGTTTCATAGGGCGCGGTCATGACGGCGGCATTGGTCATGATGTCTTGCATGGCGGCGCCGGCTGCCATGCGGCGGGCTTTGCCGCGCAGGGCGGGGTCGACTTGGAGTTTTACGGCCGGAAGGATCGTCAGCGTCGTTTTGGGGAACCAGGATTTGGCGATCTGGCTGGGGCGGAGGTAGCTCCAGTTTTTGGCGCGTTGGGGGCCTTCGATGCGGACGGGGATGACCCAGGCGTCGGCCTTGTCGGCGATCAGTGCGGTGCCGTCGTAAACCTTCATCAGGCTGCCGGTCGTGGTGAGGCGTCCTTCGGGGAAGATGACGAGTTGCTCGCCGCTTTTCACGCCGTTGATCAGGTCGCGCATTCCCATCGGGCGGGTCGGGTCGATGCCGTGCCAGTTTACGTAGCGCAGGAACGGTGCGATCCAGGACCGCTGCGACATGGCGTTGTCGACAGCGTAGGTGGTGTGGCCGGGCATCGTGGCATGGAGGATCGGTGCGTCAATGAGCGAGATATGGTTGGGGGCGATGACGGCGCGCGTTCCGGGGGCGGGGAGGTTTTCTTCGCCATGGACTTCAAGGCGCAACAGCGTGCGGAACAGCAGCATGCCGAAGTCTTTGAGGATCGTGCGCGCCCAGACGCGCCATACAACCCAGGCGACGATGAGGTTCGTCACGCCGATGATGGAGAGGAGAACGGGGAGGCCGACGCCTGCGAATTGGAGGCTGGCGAGCAGGAGGCTTGCGACGGTCATGAATGCGGCGGAGAGGACGTTGCAACCGGCGACAACGCGGGCGCGGTGGTCGGGGGCAGCCCAGGATTGAACTGCTGCGAAAGACGGCACGATGTACAACCCGCCGCCGATGGCAAGTAGCGAAAGGCAGGCCAAGACTTTGATGCCGGCCCAGGAATGTATGAAAGCATCGAGTGCGATCGGTGGGCCGGCTTTGGTGAGGCTGGCGCTGATCCAGGCAAGAGCGAGGGCCGAGATGCCCATCAGGATAGCGCCGATGGGGACAACCGCGAGATTGGGGCGCTTCTTGCTGGCAAGGGCAGCGAGCGCCGAGCCGATTGCAATCGAGACGGTGAACACGAGCAGGGCGGCGGTGTAGACGGACGGCGCTCCGCCGATCTTGCCCATGATAAGGGCAGGCAGCATGGCTAGCATGACCGCGCCGACGAGCCAAAACCAGCCGGAGACGACAGCGCCCTGCCAGATGCGGTGGTCGTGCTTCAGGTCAGCAAGGAGGGCGAAGGTCGAGGTGAGCGGATTGGGGTTGATTTTGAGGTTGGGTGCGGCTTGGCCCGTGGGTTTGATCTGGCAGGCGGCGAGCCAGGACAACGTTGCAAGCGCGATGATGGCGGCGGCGATGGTGGGGACGAATTCGGCATCGACTTTGGGTTGGAGATCGGCTGTCAGGATGAGGCCCCCGGCGATGGTGCCGAGCAGAATCGCAAGAAAGGTCGCGCCTTCGATGAGGGCGTTGCCGGCCGAAAGCTCGTGGGTCTCGAGGTGGACAGGGAGGATGCCGTATTTGATCGGGCCGAACAGGGCTGCCAGGACGCCTAATCCTGCGAGGGCGACGAAGAGCAGGGGCACGGAGCCGAAATAGAAGCCTGCGGCTGCGATGGCGGCGACGGGGATTTCGGCGAGTTTCAGCCGCTGAGCTATCAAAGCCTTGTCAAAACGGTCGGCGATCTCGCCGCCAAGGGCTGACAGGATGAAAAAGGGGGCGATCAGGACCACGCCTGCGAGTGTGACGAGCACTTGACCGCTTTCCTGACCGAGCCGGTAGAGGATCAGCAGCGACAATGCGGTTTTGACGAAGTTGTCGTTGAGGGCTGCAAAAAACTGGCACCAGAAGATGGGTGCGAAGCGGCGGGTTGACAGCAACTCTTTAAACATAGGGGGCGGCTCCACGGGCAGGCCGGACGGAAAGGCTGATGCAATGCAAGTGGCTCAGCCGTGCGCCGTGTCGGCAATCAAATGATTTCAAGGCCTTGTCTTAGCGGATCATCGTTAACGTTCAGCCTACTCCAGTCTTTTTTCAAGGCAAAGCCGGTGATTGCGAGTGCTGGAATGATAACTTTGCGCGTCTGGCACGGGATGGGACATATCTTTCTTTCAAGTCAGGATCGCAGCATGAACTATGTTCACGTTGTTATGGTGCGTGCATGAACATTGTTCAAGGGTCAAAATGGACAGAGAGCAGGAAATTCCAGGTATGGTTTCCTATTTGTGAGGGGCTGCTGTTCAAGTCTGGGGAGTAGCGCGCGGACGCTGCAGGGCTTAAACGTGCGCTCTCAATGTTTTGGCAAACCGGGGCTTGGATGTCTGGTCAGAAGTTTGAATTGACGATCAACGGCGAGCGGCAAGTGGTTGAGGCGTCCACACTGGATGCGGCTTTGATCGAGCTTGGATTTGGCGCTGCGAAGGTCGCTACTGCGCTCAATGGCGACTTCGTGCCAGCCGGGCGGCGAGGAGATGTGTCTCTCAAGCCGGGCGACCGGATTGAAATCGTTACCGCGCGCCAAGGCGGTTGAGTTTCGTGTCTGCACCTCGTTCAGGGGCTATTGAAGAAGGCAGCTATGACGACGGTTCCGACCTACACTACAACGCAGGCCAATATGGCGGATAACTTTACTGTCTATGGGGAGACCGTTGCCTCCCGGTTGATGCTGGGGACCGCGCTCTATCCTTCGCCTGCAATCATGGCTGAGAGCGCGAAGGCATCCAAGGCTGGTATTGTCACGGTGTCGCTGCGGCGCGAGCAGGCGCGGGGGCGGACCGGCGAGCGGTTTATGAGCTTTATCTCGGAGCTTGGCACGCGGGTGCTGCCGAACACGGCGGGGTGCCATACGGCGAAGGAAGCGATCACGACGGCGCTTATGGCACGAGAGATCTTCGCGACCGATTGGATCAAGCTCGAAGTCATCGCCAACGACGATACGTTGCAGCCGGAGGTGTTCGGGCTCGTTGAGGCGGCGGATGCGCTGACGAAAGAGGGGTTCAAGGTCTTTCCTTACACAACCGAGGATCTTTCCGTGGCCGAGCGGTTGATGCGGGCGGGGTGCGAGGTTCTCATGCCGTGGGGGGCGCCGATCGGCAGCGGGCGCGGCTTGAACAACGCTTACGGACTGCGGTTGTTGCGGGCGTTTGTGCCGGGTGTGCCGCTGGTCGTCGATGCGGGGCTTGGTGCGCCTTCGCATGCGGCGGCGGCGATGGAGCTTGGGTATGATGCCTGCCTGTTGAATACAGCCGTTGCGAAGGCTGCCGATCCGCCACGGATGGCGCGGGCGTTTGCGGCGGCTATCGAGGCGGGGCGGACGGCGTATCTGTCGGGGTTGATGGAGCCGCGCGATATGGCGTCGCCCTCGACGCCGGTTGCGGGGACGCCGGTTTTTGATCTGGAGCGCAAATGACCATGGTACGTCTGCGGCAGCCGGCGCGGTTTTATCCGATTGTGCCCGATGCGGCATGGCTGGAGCGGATTGTTCCGCTTGGTGTCGCGACAGTGCAGTTGCGGCTCAAGGATGCCGCGCCTGAAGAGGTCCGTCGTCAGATTGCGCGCAGTCTTGAGGTTTGCCGGGCGCATGGTGTGCAGTTGATCGTCAACGACTACTGGCGGGAAGCGCTTGCTGGAGGCGCTGACTATATCCACTTGGGGCAAGAGGATCTGGCGGAGGCCGATCTTGCTGCGATAAAGGCGGCAGGTTTGAGGATTGGGATTTCGACCCATGACGAGCGCGAGCTTGAGATCGCGCTCGCGGCTGAACCCGACTACATTGCGCTGGGTCCGATTTACGAGACGAAGCTCAAGGCGATGAAGTGGAAGCCGCAAGGTCTTGCCCGGATCACGCAATGGAAACAGCGGATCGGTAATATTCCGCTGGTGGCGATTGCCGGGTTGACGCCGGAGCGTGCGCCGGGTGTGCTGGCAGCTGGGGCTCAATCTCTGGCGGTGATTACGGATTTTCTGACCCATCCGCTGCCTGATGAGCGTATCAAGGAATGGCTGACTTGGGCTAAGATGGCGACATAGTTGGACATTGCATTGTCGACGAAATTGCAGGATTTTGCCTGTCTGTTGTAGCGGATCGATTGTCTCCGATGGCCTATCGCCTGAAGCCTGATCAATCTTTCGATTCCGGAATCCGGCGCATCGGACTCGAGCAAATTGATCGTGCGCTGCATCATCTCCAGGGAGGTGACGAGGACGGAGACCCCATCCATGAAACGCGCAAGGGGCTGAAGCGTGTCCGCGCGTTGTTGCGGCTGGTGAGGCCGGGCCTCAGTTCGCACGACTACAAGACTGAGAATGCGCGGTATCGCGATATTGGGCGGTTGCTCGCAGGAGCACGCGACCGTCAGGTCTTGCTGGAGACGGTCAACAAATTCGAGACGATGTCGGCGGGACGGACCAGGTCGGCTTTCGCTGCGGCACGGGCGCGATTGACGGGGAAGGCAGGTGGCGCGGGGACAAGCGATCATGACGATGCTCTAGCGCGTGCCATTGAGGGCTTGGTTGCCGGGCGTGCCGTGATGGCGGAACTCTCGTTCAAGGAGACGGGATTTGAGGTTGCCATCGAAGGCATGGAGCGGACCTATCGGCGAGCCGCGCGGGCGTTTGAGCGCGCATATGATGCGCCCGATGGCGAGGCATTGCACGAGTGGCGCAAGTTTGTTCAACACCATTGGCGGCAGATGTCGCTCTTGACGGCAGCGTGGCCGGAGATGGCGCATGCGCGCGTGGCGGCTGCCAAAGAAATCTCGAACATGCTGGGCGAGGATCATGACATCGAGGTCATGCTCGCCGCGCTGGAAACGAAGGCCGGCTCAAAAACCCCGGGAGTTGCGAAGGACGGCAGAGGTACTCTATCGCAAGGGCAGCAGAAATTGACCCATGCCTGCGCCATCGAACGGCAGGCCGAGTTGAGGGCTGCGTGTCATACGCTTGGCTTGCGGTTGTTTGCTGAACCGCCCGGCGCTTTTGCCGACCGGATGCGGCACTATTGGGCGTCTGCCGACCCCGCTCGTGATCTGCCGATGGAGGGATGACCGTAGGGACTTTGAGGATTTGACGGGGAACGTCTGCTCCCGGTAGGTGAGGCGGCAGTTATTGCGGAGCAGATGATGAACGAGATTGTTGGTCCTAAAGGGTTTGAGCCCGACCGTTCCTCGTGGCCGGCCGATCACCCCAAGGTTCAGTGCGGGCGTATCGGTGTGCTGCTGCTCAATCTCGGCACGCCCGATGGGACCGACTATTGGTCGATGCGGCGCTATCTCAAACAGTTTCTGTCGGACCGGCGCGTCATCGAGGTGCCCAAGCTCATCTGGTGGCCGATCCTCAATCTCATCATCCTGACCAAACGGCCTGGACCAAAGGGGCGCGATTATGCTTCCATTTGGAACAAGGAGCGCGACGAAGGGCCATTGAAGACGATCACGCGTAACCAGGCGGAGCAGTTGGCCAAGCGATTGGCGTCGCATCCCCAGGTGATTGTGGATTGGGCGATGCGGTACGCCAATCCATCGACGGAGAGCCGGATCCGCGCGCTGCAGGAGCAGGGCTGCGAGCGCATTCTGCTGGTTCCGCTATACCCGCATTATGCGGCGGCGACGACCGCGACTGCCGCCGATGAGGCTTTTCGCGCGCTGATGAAATTGCGCTGGCAGCCGTTTGTGCGGGTCGCGCCGTCCTATCATGACGATCCGACGTACATTGATGCGCTTGCGGTTTCGATGCAGGCGAGCCTGGCCAAGCTCGATTTCGAACCGGAGATCATTCTTGCGACGTTTCACGGGATGCCGCAGAAGTATCTGGAAAAGGGCGATCCGTATCATTGCCAGTGCCAGAAGACGTCGCGGCTGCTGCGCGAACGGCTGGGCATTGCCAAGGAGCGGTGGCGTACGACGTTCCAATCGCGGTTTGGCAACGATCCTTGGCTGCAACCCTACACAGACAAGACCGTCGAGGCGCTTGCCAAGGAGGGCGTAAAACGGCTGGCGCTCGTTGCGCCGGGCTTCTCTGCCGATTGCCTAGAAACGTTGGAAGAACTCGACGTCGAGAACCGCGAGTACTTCATGCACAACGGCGGCGAAAAGTATGCGTATTTGCCTGCGTTGAACGACAGCGAGCAGGGCATGCGTGTGATCGAAGCCATCACCCGGCGCGAATTGATGGGCTGGATTTGAGAGGGCCGATCCGGTTAGGCCTTCGCGGGCCGTTCGAAGACCATGTCGCAGCAGGTGGTGCGGGAGTTGCGGACTTCGCGATCGAGAATGTCGATCAGGGCGAAGCCATGGCGGGCCATGATGTCGAGGATCTGCTGGGGGCGGTAGGCGTAGGCCTTGCCCAGGTGCATCTCGAGGATCACAGCGTCTATGGACGGTAACAGGCCTTCTGCCCCTTCGAGCACGGCGAGTTCATAGCCTTCGGTGTCGATTTTCAAGATTGCGGGACGTTTCAGGTCGGCTGCTTTCAGGACTTCGTCCAGGCGCCGGACGGGGACGACCATGGTTGGAAAGGTGCGGCCCGGTTTGTCCTTGGTGCCAAGCAGAGATGCGCTGGCAGGGCCTGACAGGTGGAAGGTTGCCTCGCCGTTCGCGGCACCGATGGCGACCTTGTGCAGGTGACACGTGCGCTGGCGCATGAGGCCGGTCTCGAGCAACGCGTGGAACTGGGGCTGGGGTTCGAAGAGCTCGATGGTGGCGTCCGGGCAGCGCGCATAAAGGTCGGGCGTACCGTAGGCAACGCCGATGTCGATGATGTGGTTGAACTTCGTCGCGGTGCGGATCGAGGTCATTTCTACGTGGTCGAATACGCGCAGGCCGACCCGGCGGAGCAGGTCGTTGAGTTTAAGGCGCAACTGGCGGCGCATATAATCGCGCGGCTGAGTTTTAAAGCGAGGTTTGGCGGCGCTGTCGTCGATGGCGTCGTCGGTCATGGTGTCGTTCGCCATCATGCGGCTCCGGCCCGAACGAGGTCGTGGATGTGGAGTATGCCGACTGGCTTGCCTTTTTCGACGACGAAAATTGCGGAAATGCGTGAGGAGCTGATCATTTCAAGTGCGGTTGCCGCCAGCATATTGGGAGCCGCGGTCTTGGGCTTCTTGGTCATGATCTGACCGGCGGTCGATCCCAGCAGAGCGTCGCCCATGTGACGGCGTAAGTCGCCGTCGGTGATGATGCCAGCGAGCCTGCCTTTGTTATCGATCACGCCGAGGCAGCCAAAGGCCTTGGTGGTCATTGTGACGATTGCTTCGCTCATCTTTTCCGACTCGATCGCGAGTGGTACGCGGTCGCCCTTATGCATGAGGTCGGAGACGTATTTCAGGCTTGCGCCTAACGAGCCGCCGGGGTGGAACATCTTGAAATCGTGGGCGGTGAAGCCTTTGCTTTCGAGCAGCGCGATGGCGAGGCAATCGCCGATGGCTAATTGCATGGTGGTCGATGTCGTGGGGGCGAGGCCGTGGGGGCAGGCTTCCTTGGCGCGCGGGAGTTCGAGCACTACGTCGGCCTGCTGGCCGAGGGCTGAGTTGCCGCCTGACGTAATGGCTATCAGCGGTACGCGGAAGCGGCGCGAATACATGATGATGTTTTTGAGTTCGACCGTCTCGCCCGACCAGGACAACGCGAGAATCACGTCGTCAGGGGTGATCATGCCGAGGTCGCCGTGGGAGGCCTCGCTGGGGTGGACGAAGAAGGCGGGGGTGCCGGTCGAGGCAAAGGTAGCCGCGATTTTCTGACCGATGTGGCCGCTCTTGCCGATGCCTGAGACGATGACACGGCCTTTGGCGGCTTTCAGGGTTTGGACCGCATTTTCAAAAGGTTGATGCAACCCGTTCTTGAGCGACTTCTCAAGGCCCGCCAAGCCGTCCGCCTCCAGCGCCAGGGTTCGCAAGGCCGAGAGCTGGGCGTGTGAAACGCGAGCCGATTTGGGCGTGCGGGCGGCTACGGTCATGGCGGCAAAGGCTTTCTTTGAAATCCCGGATGGGGGTTCTTACCAGAGCAGCGCGTGCGCCACCACATCGTGAATGCGGGTTTTGGTGAGGTGTGGACAAAGTGTCTAGGGGATGCGGCGGATGCTGGGTCAATCCCGAGTGGCGGATAAGCAGGCGTCTCAACGCATCGTTAACCCAAACTTCCTAGTGTCTTTCGTGCGTGTGCGTTTTTTGGGAGTTGGGTCCGTGGTGGATCCATTTCACTTGGGAGAGCGCCACTGTGCCGATCGCTCGCATGCGGATCATCTGGATTGCGCTGATGGCGTCGACGGCAGTGCTTGGCGTTGCCGGTGGGGCACTGCCCGCATTTGCCCAGGATCAGACGCCTGGCGTTGGGCGCTCGCGGCCCGTCGAGCCGTATCGTCCGGAGCGCTCGCGCGTCCAGCCCGATGGCTTTGGCGATGGTCCGGCAGCGGCCGATTTGCCTGCCGCTATCCCTTCCGATGATCCCTCGGCGACGCCGCAGGATCCTGACGATCTTGATCCCCAACCGCGCACTGGACAGCGTGCCGCGCTCAAGGATGGCGATCTCAACGACCCGGAAGCGCCGATGATCCGGGATGGCGTGATTGATACGAGTGAAGCCGCTGCTCCCGTCGATGGCGGCGATCCGACCACGATTGACAGCCGCCCGCGCGAAGAAGCGCAGCTATTTGAAACCCCGGCATCGACCGTTGATGCACTTTTGTTTCAAGTTGAAGAGCTTGAGCCCATTCTCGACCGGCGGCCGCAGCGGCTGTTCCGGTTCGAGCCTTATGATCCGGTGGGCGTAAAGGTTGGCAGCTTTGTGCTGTTTCCCGAAGTCGAGTTTGGCGGAGCGGCCAATTCGAACGTGTTTCGTGCGCCGAATGCGCGGGCGGATTCGACTTTTGATGTGCGGCCCTCGGCGCGTCTGGTTTCGAATTGGACGCGGCATGCGCTCGAATTCAGCGCGCGCGGGACGGCGTCGTTCTACAACGAGTTTTCGACCGAAAACGAGAAGTCCTACACGCTGGAAAGCCGCGGGCGGCTTGATCTGTCCAAGCGTACCAATCTCCAGGCGTCGATCAGCCGGGATGTGTCACAGGAAAGCCGGTCGGTGCTGGAAGCGCGCAACGTCGGCACGCGCGCCGATGTGACGACCGACATGGCTGCGGTTGCGCTCAATCACCGTTTCAACCGGCTGTCCATGCAGCTTCGTGGTTCGGTGACGGACCGGGTCTATGGCGACAGCACGTCGGCCGGCGTTGCCGTTGCCAACGATTCCCGCGATTACACAACGTACGAGCAGGCTGTCCGTGCGTCATGGGAATTCAAGCCGACATTGGCCGCCTTCACCGACGTCGCCATCAATCAGCGCGACTATAAGGAGCTCGATGCAGGCGGGCTTGATCGTTCGTCGACCGGCGAGCGTTACCGGGCGGGCCTGTCGTTTGGCAACACGGGGGAATTCCTGCGTGGTGAAGTGGGCGCTGGGTGGGGTGTGCAGCATCCGGCCAATTCAAGCCTGCCTGACGTTTCGGGTGTCATTGTCGATGCGAACTTGACCTATCGTCCGAATGCTTTGACGTCGTTTGCCTTTGCGGCCCGGTCAGATTTTGGCGAGACGACGGCGGCTGGCGTGGGCGGTGTGCGATCGCAGTTCATCGGCGTCGAAGCGCGTCATGCGTTCCGCCGCGACCTCATTGGAACCGCCGGGCTTGGCTATACCGTTTCCGATTATCCCGGCAGCACGCTGAGTGAAGACGAGTTGCGCGCGACGCTCGGGTTGGAATACTTCCTGAACCGGGAGACAGTGCTGTTTTCGAAGTACGCCCATACGGCCTTCAACAGTAATGCCGTGAACGCCAGCTATGATGCCGATGAAGTCCGTGTCGGTGTGCGCATCCGGCGTTGATCGTTGTGATCATCGCCGTGAAAGTTCGTTAGACTTGCTCCATCACGTCCGGCACCGGGGCGTGCGGGGTGGCGAGCCAGCTTGGGACAGGTAGGCCTTTCGACACCAGGAATTCCGGATTGAAGAGTTTGGACTGATAGCGGGTGCCGTAGTCGCAGAGGATCGTTACGACGGTGTGGCCAGGGCCTAGATCGTGTGCCAAGCGCGTGGCGGCGGCGACGTTGACACCGGACGAGGAGCCCAGGCAAAGGCCTTCTTCGCTGAGCAGTTGGAACACCGTTGCGACGCTTTCGGTATCGGGGATCAGGTATGAGCGGTCGACTTCTATGCCGTCCAGGTTGGCTGTGATGCGGCCCTGACCAATGCCCTCCGTGATCGACGAACCTTCGGCCTTGAGTTCCCCGGTCGTGTAGTGGGAATACAAGGCGGAGCCCGGCGGGTCGGCGAGGGCAATGACAATGCCTTTGCGCTTTTCTTTGAGGCCGAGCGAAATACCACCAAGCGTGCCGCCCGAGCCGACCGCGCAGGTAAAGCCGTCGATCTTGCCGCCGGTTTGATGCCAGATTTCCTGTGCCGTGGTTTCTAAGTGGGCGTCGCGGTTGGCGACGTTGTCGAATTGATTGGCGAAGAACGCCGAACCGGGATTGGCGCGGTTCATCGTTTCGGCGAGGCGGGCGGCGTACTTCACGTAGTTGTTGGGGTTCTTGAAAGGCACCGCGGGGACTTCGATCAGGTTAGCGCCGAGCAGGCGCAGCGTGTCCTTCTTTTCCTGCGACTGGGTATTTGGGATTACGATGACGGTCTTGAAGCCGAGCGCGTTGGCGACGACCGCGAGGCCTATGCCGGTGTTGCCAGCGGTGCCCTCAACGATGGTGCCGCCCGGCTTCAAGGCGCCGCTGCGGACGGCCTGGTTGATGATGTAAAGCGCGGCGCGGTCTTTGACAGACTGGCCGGGGTTCATGAATTCGGCTTTGCCCAGCACCGTGCATCCAGTCGCAAGCGACGCATGGCGCAGTTTGATGAGCGGGGTGTTTCCGATGGCACCGATCACACCCGAGACTTGCGAGTCCGATGGGCCTTGTCCGGCCGAGGCTAACATCGTGTTCATGGGGTGTCCTGCTACTGAGAATTTCCGGTCTGGCGATTGTGCTGGTGCATGTTTTTCAACCTTGCAACGCACAAACCGGCGTGGGCGTCACATTTTCTGACACCGCTTAACCCGGACTTAACCAGCTTACACGTACTGTCAATCTGCAAACTTGAAGTCTGCAGGTCACTTTTACCGCGTGTCAGGTGCCTGTCAAAATAGGGTCTACGCCAATGAAACTTGTATCGCTAGCTGGTGTCGCCTCGGCAGCACTTGTCCTTGCTGTCAACGTGCCAGTCACTGCCCAGGCCGCCGATCTCGGTGGTGCTCGCGGCGGCTCAATGAAAGATTACGGCGGGCCGATGCCCGTCATCCAGCAGGGCGCCAGCGGTCCGTGCTACTTCCGTGCCGACGTCGGCTATTCGTGGTCGAACGACCCCAC
>JANLYB010000197.1:0-60891 GCA_031365425.1 Hyphomicrobiaceae bacterium | reverse complement strand
TGATAGTGGATGGGCGACGCCGGACAGGCCAAATTGTAGATTTCATCGACCTCGACAAACAGCGGGAACGTCACGTCGTGCCGCATGAACTCAAAGCGCGGATGCGTATGCAGGTGGTCGAGATTACGCTTCGTGCCAGTGAACAAGTTGTCGGCGCACAGCACATCGTGCCCGTCGGCCAGCAGCCGGTCGATCAGATGCGAACCCAAGAATCCCGCGCCGCCCGTCACCAGGATACGCTTTTGACTGTTATAGTTGCGCGCCATGACTTGGGTCCTCAGGCTTTCTTGGCCTGCATGGCAAGCTCAGGCTCGCCGGAATCGAAGAACCGGCCCTTGTCCTCGACGATATCGAACATCTTGTCGCCGCTGTCGCCGAACGTGGCGCGGCGAATATCGGCAAATCCCGCCTGACGCAGCAACGCGCCCATCAGATCCTCATCATACATCCACAGATGCCCGCTGTGCCCGAACGTGGACCGCAGCAGCGCAGCCACGCCCTGCGCCCGATCCATCTCGCCGATATTGAGCGCGTTGATGAAAGCATCCGCGCTCTCGGGGCTACGTTGCGCACGATCGCGGACATAGCGTTCCGCACGCGCGGCCAAGTCGGGCACGATCAACCGGAACGTCCCACCCGAACGCAGCAACTTGTGCGTGTTGGCAAGTGCCGTCACCACCGCATTGCGCGACAAATGTTCGAGGATGTGGCTCGCGTAAACGCCATCGACGCTGTCATCAGCCACCGGCAGCCCTTGCCGGATATCGCCGTACATGACATTAGCCGGAAACAACTTACCCTTGGTCAGCGCGACCAGTGAACCGGCAACGGGCATCCGTTCGAAACGCAACCTCGGCGAGGCATCGAAGTTCATCCACCCCTGAGGCGCGCATAAGCCACAGCCGTATTGAACGTAACGGCCGGTTGCCATTGCAGCTGCCACCATTGCCCCCATAAGTAACAATCAAGTTTCGCAATCGACCATGCCACAGCGAACGCTGCCGGACATGAGCCCAATCGTCACCGTTAGCTACCGGGCTAGCGTAACGGTGGGAAGCCGCGTCGCGTTTCGCCACGTTGCATTGCTAACCTTCTCAACCTTGATTTATGCCAATATGGAACACTCGCCGCCATCATGATACACTTGCAGCTGGGGATAAGCCCGTTGTGTGATGGCCCGGTGACTTCGTGAGCTTGGATTTGGTGCATCAAATATCGGCACGTTTTCTCGCACCTTTGATGGCGTCGCTGGCGATGGCAACAGCCGGAAGCCTGGGCGGATGCAGCGATACCTCGCTGTCGTCGATGCTCACTGGTCCCGAAGTGGCCAAGCCAGCATCCAACCAGCTCGGCCAGACCAACATCCTCCTCGTCGTCTCGCTGGCCCCGATCAACGGACCGCCCGCTGCATTCAGCGAAGCCCTGATCCGCGAATTGAATCACGCCGCCTGGGAGCGCAAGATCGCCCTGCTGGTCGATCCCGGCGCGAAAGGCGATTACGTGTTGCGAGGCAACTTCATCGCCTCCAACACCAACAATAAAGTATCCCTCACCTATAACTGGGACGTGCTCGACAAGAACGGTAACCGCGTCGGCCGCGCCGCGGACGAAGTCATGAGCGACGGAGCGGCGGCTGGCACTTCGCCGTGGAACAACGTCTCGCCTGCCGCGATCAAATCCGTTGCAGAAAAAGCCGCCACAGCCCTCGCCACGCAAATCAAACCAGCCACCTGATTAAGCAGCCTTCTTCGCAGCCCCAGCCAACACGGCCAACTGTTGAGCCAGCGCTCGCACCCCCTTCAAACGAACTTCCGGCAGATCCCAATCACCACGGAACACGATCTTCTGATCGGGTTGGATTTTGACCGCACCGCGCGACTTGGCGACGAGTTCGACCAAGCCCTGCGGATTGGGGAACGTCTTCTTGTGGAAGCCGACAACCGCCCCTTTGGTCCCAGCGTCCAGCTGCCCGATGTGCGCGGTCCGGCACAGACCTTTGATTTCCACCACATCCATCAGGTGCGTGACTTCCTCCGGCAGCGGCCCGAACCGGTCCATCAGCTCGGCGGCGAAATCGTCGATCTCAGCGCGCGTTTCGAGATTCGACAAACGCCGGTACAGCGTCAACCGCAATGGCAGATCGGCCACGTATGTTTCCGGGATCAGCACCGATGTGCCGATGGAAATCTGCGGGCTCCATGTGTCGCCGTCGGTGAAATCGCCGCCCTTGAGCTTGGACACGGCATCTTCCAGCATCGATTGATACAGCTCGAACCCGACCTCGCGGATATGCCCGGATTGCTCTTCGCCCAGCAAGTTACCCCCGCCGCGAATATCGAGATCGTGGCTTGCAAGCGAGAAACCCGCTCCAAGCTGATCGAGCGAATGGAGAACCTTGAGACGCTTTTCAGCGCCCTCTGACAACGCCTTGTCTGCCGGCGTCGTGAAGTAGGCATACGCACGCGTCTTCGATCGGCCGACCCGGCCACGCAGCTGATAAAGCTGCGCCAACCCGAACATATCCGCCCGGTGCACGATCAGCGTATTCGCATTCGGCACATCAAGCCCCGACTCCACGATGGCCGTCGACAGCAGCACGTCGTAGCGCCCCTCGTAGAACCCGGTCATGATGTCTTCAAGCTCGGTCGGCGGCAATTGGCCATGCGCGCGGGCAATGCGCAACTCCGGCGCCGCCTCCGCCAGGAATTCCGCAACTTCGTCGAGATCGGCCAGCCGCGGACACACATAATACGTCTGCCCGCCGCGATACCGCTCGCGCCGCAGCGCCTCTTTCAGGATCACCGGATCGAACGGAGAGATGTACGTGCGCACCGCAAGGCGATCCACCGGCGGCGTGGTGATGAGCGACAGCTCGCGCACCCCCGTCAAAGCCAACTGCAACGTGCGCGGGATCGGCGTCGCCGTCAGGGTCAGCACATGCACGTCCTCACGCAGTCGCTTTAATCGCTCCTTATGACCGACGCCGAAATGCTGCTCTTCGTCGATGACCAGCAACCCGAGTCGCTTGAAATCGACCGACTTCGACAACAGCGCGTGCGTTCCGATCACGACATCGAGGGTCCCGTCCGCCATGGCCTGCTTGACCTCGGCAAGCTCTTTGGCCGGCACCAGCCGGGACGCCTGCGCAACCTTGAGCGGCAACCCCGCAAACCGGTTGGCAAACGAGCGGTAATGCTGCCGCGCCAGCAGCGTCGTCGGCACCACGACCGCCACCTGGAAACCGTTCAGCGCCCCGGCAAATGCGGCACGCATGGCCACCTCGGTCTTACCGAACCCGACGTCGCCGCACACCAGCCGGTCCATCGGCTTGCCCGAGGCAAGATCGGCCATCACGGCTTCAATCGACGCTTGCTGATCCTCGGTCTCCTCATACGGGAACCGCGCAACGAATTCCTCATACTCCCGCGTCGGCGGAATGATAACTGGGGCTTCCTTCAACTGCCGCAGCGCCGCGATCTTGATCAGTTCGGCTGCCATCTCTTGCAGCCGCTGCTTGAGGCGCGCCTTACGCGACTGCCACGCCGCGCCGCCCAGCCGGTCAAGCTGGCCATCCCCGCCATCCGACCCATAGCGCGATAACAATTCGATGTTTTCGACGGGTAAAAACAGCTTGTCGCCGCCCGCATAGTGCAGCTCGACGCAATCGTGCGCCGCCCCCAGCGCGGTGATAGTCTTAAGCCCCTGGAACCGCCCGATCCCATGATCGGCATGCACGACGAGATCGCCCACCGTCATGCTCGACGCTTCGGTCAGAACATCGGTCGCCTTGCGCGCCTTCCGGCGCGGCCGCACCATCCGGTCGCCCAGAATATCCTGCTCGCCGATCACGACGATCTCGGGCGTCTCAAAACCCTGCTCGAGCCCCAGCACGGCAACCGCCGTAACATCCCCCGGCAGCGCCAGCGCTTCCGTATAGCTCTCGACCTTGTGGATTTTCTTCAACCCGTGTTCGGCAAGCAGATGCGCCAGCCGTTCACGCGCACCCGCAGTCCACGCCGCGACGATCACCCGCCTGTGATCGCCCTGCAGGTGCCGGATGTGGGTGTTGACCGCATCGAACACGTTGAGGTCCGGGTTTTGCCGCTCCAACGCAAACGTCCGCCCATGCTTGCCGCGCCACGACCGCACGTTGGGTCCCGGATCAAGCTCGAACGGCGACAACCTGCGCACCACATGATCCTTTAGCGCCTGCCCCCAGGCCACGCCGTCGAGGAACATCTGATCGGGCGGCACCGGCTTGTATGGCGGCGCGCCGAAGTTCGCCGTTTCCATCGCATCGACGCGCGCTTCGTAGTGCTCACGGATTTGAACGAACCGCTCGGCGATCGCCTGATCGCACAGATGATCGAACGACACCGGCACGCCCGGCACGTAATCGAATAGCGTCTCGAGCTTTTCATGAAACAGCGGCAGCCAGTGCTCCATGCCCTGATACCGCCCGCCCGCACTTACCGCCTCATACAGCGGGTCTTCACTCGACGCCGACCCGCCGAACAACGCAATATAGCGCGACCTGAACAGCGCCGTCGGCGCATCGCCGAACGCAACCTCGCTGATCGGCATCAACACGAACTTCTGCAATGGCTTGGTCGTGCGCTGCGTCTCGGCATCGAACGATTTGATGCTCTCCAGCGTATCGCCAAAGAAGTCCAATCGGATGGGCGACGTCCGCCCAGGCGGATAGAGATCGACGATCCCGCCACGCACCGCGAACTCGCCCGGCTCGATTACTTGCCCCACGCGCACGAACCCAGACAGGGTCAACCGCTTGGCGAGCCGGTTCAAATCCATCCGCTGACCGGGCGCGATAGGCTTCAACGCCTCGCGCACGAACGCCCGCGGCGCGATCCGTTGCAAAACGGCGTTGACCGTCGTCAAAACAATCGTCGGCTCCTTGCGCGACGACAGCGTCAGCCGGGCCAGTGCTGTAATGCGCTTGGCGACAATTTCGGTGTTAGGCCCCACGCGGTCATACGGCACCGTATCCCAGGCCGGGAACGACACCACCTTGGTCTTGGGCGCAAAGAACGCCAGCGCCGTTTCCAGCGCATCAACCCGGCGGTCATCCCGCGCGATATGAACGACGAGCCCCGCCTTCGCCCCATCCGCCGATTCGTCGACCAACCGCGCCAGCACCAGCGCATCCAACCCCTCCGGCGCACCAGAAAGAATAATGTCAGTTCGCGTTTGCACAGGCGTTGTCATGGTCGAATTGGGTTCTTTGCGTTTCGAGAAAAGTTGGGTCTTCAGTCGTATTTACGCTCATCATTTAAAACTGGCTTGCTTGGGTCCCGGCCTTCGCCGGGATGACGTTTCTGGTGGGAGCTGAGCGGGTGGATGAAAAGCTACGTTGTTCGAATCGAGTGACAGCCTCCCCACATCGTCATCCCGGCGAAGGCCGGGACCCAAGCATCTCGAAGTGGAATATTATTCTCGATCAGACGCTCCCAGATCAGCTGATCCGAACGAAATCTCCCCAGTTTCAGTATTGAAGAGATTTCGCCATTCCGGATTCATCCCTTCGATCAACCGAATCTTCCAAAGCCGCCTCCACTCCTTGATCTGCTTCTCGCGGACAATGGCACCCTCCATCGTCTCGTGCATCTCGTAATACACCAGCGTTTTGACGCCGTATTTCTTCGTAAACCCCTCCAGAAGTCCCTGCGTGTGTTCCGCCATCCGCTTCACCAGATCGCTCGTAACGCCCACGTACAAAGTGCCGTTCGGCGCTCTCGCCAGCATGTAAACGCACGGCCGTTTCACAGCCCGTGAAACTTCCGCACCTCGGCGACGAGGGCGGTGAAGGCGGGGGCAGCGGTTTCCTCCGACGTGAGTAGCCACCTTTGCAACTCGGGGTCGGGCAGAGCGATGAATTCTTCAAAATGCGCTAGCGCCGGATCGGTGAGTTCCGGCAGCGTCGCCGCCGCATACCGGCCGATCATGATGTCCATTTCCTTGGTGCCACGGTGAGCAGCCCGGTAAGCCGCACGGCGGCGGCGCAATTCGATATCGTCGGTCATATGTCCTCGCTCACCCACAACGCCAAGAGCGGGACGGCACTTCTGCCACCCCGTCGCGCAATTGGGATTTATAGGCATCGGAGCAGAAAGCCGCCAGAGGTCAAACCGCGCAACCCCCAGATCACCACTTCGGCGGCTTGCAACCCTCTTGTTTGCAGGCCCGCGTATTCCAAGCGATGAACTGCGCCCGCGTGCATGCCGGAACCAGCAGCTTGAAGCCCTGAGCCACCGGCTTCTTGGACTTCCTGTGCAAATCTTTTTCGCACATGTGCGTGGAGGCAATATAGCGCTTAGGCTCGCCGTCGCAGATGCACGACCATGGCTGTCCAGCCTCGGCAGAAAGCGCAAGGAGCATCGACACAAGACCCGCCGCCAACATCGCCTTCAATGTCCCCGTCATGACACACTCCTGGTCGATTGTCCCGAGGACGGCAAGCCCTCAATCGTCAGTCTTGTCCGAAGTCAACGCAATCGCACTTAAGGTCCCAAAAGGGAGGGATTTGGGGGAACACGTTCCCCAAGTGGGCCGAGGCAGAGCCGACCCTAATCAACAAGTGCGAAAGCCCACGCGCGAAGCGCACAGTTGCAGGCACGCTGGCATGCCGCGTAAACATCGACAATAGTCCCGGCGCGCCCCACATGAAAGCACCCACCACAGTATGCGGCCCTATGAACTGACACCGCTGTTTGCGTCGGTTGAAAGCCTCACGGGCGTCGGCCCGCGCATGGTGCAGCTGCTGGCAAAAGTCCTCGCCCTTCCGCCGGGCGTCGCGGATCCGCGTGTGCTTGATTTGCTATGGCACATGCCGGCCGGGGTTATCGACCGCCGCGCCCAGCCGACTGTCGCAGACGCCATCCCCGGCACCATCGCCACCCTCGAAGTCCGCGTGCTGAAACACAAGCCAGCCCCGCGCGGCAACACCAAAGCCCCCTACAAGGTGCTGTGCGAGGACGATTCCGGTCGCCTGGAGCTGATTTTTTTCCGTATCCATCGCAGCTTCGTTGAAGGCCAGCTTCCCGAGGGCGAGACTCGTTTTGTCTCGGGCCGCGTCGAGCGCTTCGGCGAAACGCTGCAGATGGTCCACCCGGACTACATGGTTTCGCCCGATCACCGCGGCGACCTGCCGTTGCTGGAACCCGTCTACCCGCTAACCGCAGGCCTCTCGAACAAGGTGCTGACCAAGGCCGCACGCCAAGCCGTGGACCTCGTCCCGCGCATACCCGAATGGCAGGACGCGGCATTCCTCGCCTCAAAAGGCTGGCCGGACTTCGCGTCGTCGCTCCTCCGGCTCCATCGTGTCGTCGATGCAGCGGACATCTCGCCGGGTGCCGGTCCTTGGCAACGCCTCGCTTACGACGAACTGCTCGCAGGTCAACTCGCCCTCCTCATCATGCGCTCGCAGAAACGCCACCTGAGTGGGCGGAGCATCGCAGGCGACAGCAGCATTCGCGCACGCCTCATCAAGTCGTTGCCGTTCACACTCACCGGCTCGCAAGTCGAGGCACTAAAAGAAATCGACGCCGACCTCGCCACCGATCAACGGATGCAACGGCTGCTGCAGGGCGATGTCGGATCGGGCAAGACCGTCGTCGCGCTGATGGCGATGGCGAATGCCGTCGAAACCGGCGCGCAAGCAGCCCTGATGGCCCCAACCGAAGTCCTCGCCCGCCAGCATGCCGAAAGCATGTTTCCACTGGCAGAAAAGGTGGGCCTCCGCCTCGGCCTGCTCACAGGCCGCGAAAAGGGTCGCATTCGCAAAGACCTGCTCGAACGCTTAAAGACCGGCGAGGTCGACATTCTGATCGGCACCCACGCCCTGTTCACACCCGACGTCGAATTCCACGACCTAGCGCTTGCCGTCATCGACGAACAGCACCGTTTCGGCGTCCATCAGCGCATGGCCTTGCAGGAAAAAGGCAACGGCGGCGTCAACGTATTGGCCATGACCGCAACGCCCATTCCGCGCACGCTGCTCATGACCCAATACGGCGACCTCGAAGTCTCAAAGCTCACCGAAAAGCCCGCAGGCCGCAAACCGATCAAAACCACCTCGCCATCCATCAGCCGTCTTGAAGACGTGATTGACGGCCTGCGCCGCGCGGTGGCCTCAGGCGCGCAGATCTATTGGGTCTGCCCGCTGATCGAGACGTCCGACGTCTCCGATCTCGCCGCCGCCGAAGCCCGCCACGCCCACCTCACCCAGGTACTCGGCCCCGTCGTCGGCCTCTTGCACGGCGGCATGAAAGGCACCGACAAGGACGCCGTCATGGCCGCCTTCTCGGAAGGCAAATTGCAAGTCCTCGTCGCCACCACCGTGATCGAAGTCGGCGTCAACGTGCCGAACGCGACGATCATGGTCATCGAGCACGCCGAGCGCTTCGGCCTCGCCCAGCTCCACCAGTTGCGCGGCCGCGTGGGCCGCAGTGACCGCCAGAGCTACTGCCTGCTGCTCCACGACGAACCGTTGGGTAAAACCGCGCAAGCCCGCCTCAAAATGATGACCGAAACCGAAGATGGCTTCCTCATTGCCGAAAAGGATTTGGAACTGCGCGGCGGCGGCGAAGTGATGGGCGCGCGCCAATCCGGCGCGCCGGGCTTTCGCGTCGCCGAAGTCCCAGGCCTGCCCGGCCTCATAGAAGCCGCCCGCGACGACGCACAACTCATCCTGTCGCAAGACCCCGGCCTCGCCGGTCCCCGCGGCCAAGCCCTGCGCTGGCTGCTCTACCTCTTCGAATGCGACGAAGCCGTAAAACTGTTTCGCGCGGCGTGAACGATCCGGACGCCGTTCCTGCAGTCTAGTTCGCTATCGCCCCTATTGCCGCCGTGCTACCCATCTGCCTGAAAAGCCGGGCTGCCCGGCGCATATCTAACAGGGCAAGGACCACCGCCATGCAGCAGTTGACCGACGAAGGCCGCCGGATCGTCGATGGAGTCGCGCAACGCCACGGCTTCTCAAGCGACGCCGTACTCACGATGCTGCTCGCAGTCTCCGCAGGATACGGCAACCAAGCACAGTTCAGCCACCCCGAGTTCGGCGGCATGGGCCAATGGTCCTCCGGAGGCATGGTCATGATCGGCGACATGTTCAACAACTACCTTAAGGGCCGCGTCAGCTCGCTCTGCCAGGAACTGTCAGGCCTCATCCAGGGCCAGCCTCTCTTTGCCGTTCCCGCCCAGAGCCAAAGCCAGTCGCAGGGCGGCGGCTGGCAAGGCCAGATGGGCGGCAACGCGCAGCAGCAGAGCAGCGGCGGCGGAATGAGCAGTGGCATGGGCACCAGCCTGTTCGTCCCAAACAGGCAGTCAAGCAATTGGTGGCCAGGAGATCTTGGCATGGCCGGATCGACCGGTTCGCAGAACAATCTGCGCTACGCCTACTTCCCCAACGCCCGCCGTCTCGCCATCGACCAGAACGGCCAAGTGACCGTCTACGACACCCTCGATCATCAAATCGGCGGGTTCGGCCAGCAGCAGAGCGGCGATCAGTCGATCACGTTTACAAGCCAGTACGGCCTGGTCCGCGTCGCCGACCTGCCGCTGATCACGGGAAACAATAACCAGAACACGCCGTCGAATTCGTTCTCTACGTCAAACGACGTTCCGTCGTTCCAGAGCAATCCGGCCCCTGCGCCTCAGCAGACGAACACGTGGACACCGGCACCCGTGGTCAACACACCACCGCAGCCCCAGGTCTCATCCAGCGAGATCTTCGGCCTGCTCGAAAAACTCGCCGACCTCCACGCCAAAGGCATCCTCACCGACGCCGAATACGAAACCAAAAAAGCCGAAATGCTCAAGCGGTTGTAAGGGCGTAAGCAGCCAGGCCCCCATGTTCCCCCCGGCACAGCGCAAACGTGGGTGATCGGCAATTCTCCCCTCAACCCGGGCCAATCGCGGCGCGGGATGAACACCGGGAGAATACCTATGTCGAACACAACCAAAGCACTTGGCGCCCTGTCCGCTCTGGCCCTCGCTTTGATCTCCACCGCGCCGGCCCAGGCCGCCATCATCTGCGACGAAGACGGCTGCCGCCCCGCCATCATCATTTCCGAACCCATCCTCCTCGACGGCTACGACTGCTGCTGCGAGTAAGCCGGCAACCCCGCTGGCGAACTCAATAGCCGCCAGCGGGGCCACGCTCTGCCAAGAGATGAATTCTACCGACCAGTTCGCCTCCAACCGGAGGGTTAAGCCTGAAGAATTGCAGTTCACACCCTGCCAAACATTGACCACAGATCACAACAGCATCACAACATCGACAAGCATCGATCTGATACTAAGCTGCTGTTAAGACATGTAAAATTGGCATAAACACATTACGTAGGCGTAATCTTTCGCCCAGCCCCGACAATCGCATCACGCGCAATCACAGAACTCGCTCATCGCACCGCGACAACGTGAGTGGCGCGGATCAGCAACCGTCACTACCTGTCAATCATCGTAGGGGTCGAAATTCGATACCTGAAACGATCTCAATCTGATCGGCAATCAAACAACCCTAAGGACTTTATCATGAAAAGTGCTCTCTATCTCGCCGCTGCTGTCGTCGCTGGCCTTTCGACGCAAACCCTCGCAGCCGACCAAGCAGCAACCCCTGCAACCAATGCGCCTGCCGTTGCTGCCCAGGCTGCGGCGCTGAATGCTGGCGCCGACGCGCAGACGGCCCGCCAGCTTCTCGTGTCGCAAGGGTATTCCAACGTCTCTGAACTCAATCGCGATACAAAGGGCCATTGGGTTGGCACCGCCGTAAAGGACGGCAAGACCGTGGCAGTGGCTATCGCCGTGCCGAAGGCAAGCACCGGCTCAAAGACCAACTAAGCTCTGACGCAACGTTCGTAATCTCCAAGCGACGATCGGCGCTCATTCGCAATAGCGGTGGGCGCCGTTTTTCGTTTCACGCGAACCATTTCGATGCAGTGTAAAAAGCACCTAGCTCCGCCGCATCCGCACGAACCGCGCCGCTTCGACTAGCATCGCCGCCCGGTCCCCGAACGGCGCAAGAGCTGCAATCGCCGCGCCCTCGGCCTCCGCCAATTGCGCCCGCGCTGCCTCCAGCCCCATGAGCGACACGAGCGTCGCCTTACCCGCCGCCCGATCCTTGCCGACGGCTTTGCCCACCGTCGCCGCATCGCCCTGCGCGTCCAGCAGATCGTCGGTGATCTGGAACGCAAACCCCAGATGATCGCCATACGCCTTCAGCGCCGCGCGTTCCTGCGCACTCCCTTGACCTAAGATCGCACCCGCCTCGGCGGCATAGGTGATCAGCGCACCGGTCTTCATCGCCTGCAACCGGCGGATATGGTCTGCGGTCACAACCGCGGGAACCCCCAGCTTATCGGCCTTAAGATCGAACGTCTGTCCCCCGACCATGCCGCCCGGCCCCGCCGCCCGCGCCAAGGCGAGCACGAGCTCGGCGCGCACTGCCGGGTTCGCATGCGTTGCGGGCCGCGCCAGAATATCGAACGCCAGCGTTAACAGCCCATCGCCCGCCAGAATCGCCGTCCAATCGTCATAAAGCTTATGCACCGTCGGCCGGCCCCGCCGCAGATCGTCGTTGTCCATTGCAGGCAGATCGTCATGCACCAGCGAATAACAATGCAGACATTCCAAGCTCGCCGCCGTATCGAGCGCCGCCTCGGCAGAAAGCCCAAACAACGCGGCACTTTCCATGACGAGGAACGGCCGGAACCGCTTCCCCCCGCTCAACACCGCATGCTCCATGGCCGCGCTCAGCCGCTCGGGTGGCGCATACATGCCGCCTTGATAAGTGGGCCCCGTATGAGACAAATGCAGCGCAAGCCGGTTTTCGACCAATCGGGCGGCATTGGCGAGCCGGTCGGTAAAGGCGGAACCAGCAGGCGCGGCATGAGACATCGGGGAGTTACCTTGCGGGACTTGAAGTTGGAACTGAGCCGCGTTAGCCCTGAGTGGGGATTTTCAGTGTGTACTGGCCAAGCTCTGGCGACAGACGGCGGCACTTGCGTGGGGTATAGCATCGGTGAATGAGAAGCACAGCCAAGATGGCAGCCTCTCTGGTTTTGAAAACGGGGGTGGGGCGCCAGAAACCACGTCTGCGCAGGCCGAGTCGCCTGCGCCCGCGACGGCATTCCAATCCTCACCTGCAACGGTTCCCTCATTCACTCGCTCATTTCCTGCAGCCCCTGAACCTGCGCAGCCCGCTCCGAAGTTCGAACTGACGTCGCTCATCAAGACGCTGCCCGAGCCAGCGCGTCCTCCCGCGCCCGCAGCCCCTCAACCAGAAGCACCCCGGCTACACGCCCCCTCCTTCATCCCCTCCGCCCCAGCACATCAAACCGCACCAGCGCCAGTTCAACCCGCTGTCACGACCCCGCCCGCACCAAGCTTCAAACCCTTCGTTGCACCAAGCGCCCGTCCCGCCCCAACTTCTCCACCGCAAACAGCAACACCACCAGCGCCTGCCCCATCGCTGCTAGAGCGCATGACGCACTACGCGGCGGCCTCTGCACGCTTTGCCGTCATCGCATTCGCGGCCTGGTTCGTCACGGTGATGGTACTGATCGCGGCCTTCCGCTTCATCAACCCGCCGCAGTCCATGCTGATGTTGACCCAGCGCTTGGGCGGACAAACCTTACAGCACGAATGGATGCCGCTGGAGCAGGTCTCCACCAACCTGCGCCGCGCCGTCATCACGTCCGAGGACGGCAAATTCTGCCACCACTGGGGCTTTGACCTCGGCGAAATCCGCGCCGCCATGCGCTCGACCGAAGGCTTTGGCCGCGGCGCCAGCACCATCACCCAGCAACTCTCCAAAAACCTGTTCCTG
Organism: Hyphomicrobiaceae bacterium; assembly: GCA_031365425.1. Lineage (GTDB taxonomy): Bacteria > Pseudomonadota > Alphaproteobacteria > Rhizobiales > Hyphomicrobiaceae > JANXVY01. The sequence goes on along the minus strand of JANLYB010000197.1, from coordinate 48,047 downwards.
TGGAACGGCAAAAGCTACATCCGCAAAGGCCTGGAAGTCCCGCTGACGCTCGCCATCGAAGCGCTCTGGCCCAAAAAGCGCATCCTCGAAGTTTATCTCAACATCGCCGAATGGGGGCCCGGCGTATTCGGTGCCGAAGCGGCCGCGCAGTACTATTACAACAAGCCAGCGAGCCAGTTGAGCGAACGCGAGGCGGCCCTGCTTGCCGTCTCCTTGCCCAACCCCATCGCGCGCGATGCCTCCGACCCAAACCCAGCCATCGCGCGGCGCGCCTCAACGCTTCAAGCCCGCATGCGCGTCCAAGGCATCAGCTACTGCGCGCTCACACCCCGGAAGAATTGAAGGATGTCACTCGTAGGTTGGGTTGAGCACTTGCGAAACCCAACACTACTCCCCCCGTTCATGCAAAGTTGTCGGGTTTCGCAAAAGGGCTCAACCCGACCTACTGGTTCAGCAGCGCCCGCTTTTCCGGGTTCAACGCCGCATCGAAATACCTCACAACTTTGGCCCGGCCCTCGTGGCGGAGGTCTTCCATCTTCGGCCCCTCGACCAGCAGCAGCGTCTTATCCTCAGCGGAGACGACAACCGCGGCAGGAATGCCTTTTCTCACTCGCAGCCCATAGCGGGCGGCCACATCGAGGTTCTTCTTGAACTTGCCCACGTCGACCTTCACCACGACATAGCTCTCGGCCAGCAGGCTACCGAGATCGGCGGCGTTCATATCTTCATCGAACGCCCGGCAGTCCGGGCACCAGTTCGCCCCGAACACCAGCAGTACCAGCTTTTTCTCAGCAGCAGCCTGTTTGACGGCTGCCATAACGTCGCGATTAGCTTCGGCAAACTCGTCATAAACCGCCAGCCGCCGGGCGACGGGCGCAGGATCGGCATGAACGGGCAGCATCAACAATGCACAGGCAAGAGCAATTTGAGACAGTAGACGGATCATTTTGAGACGCAACCGGATTGTACCGCAGCCTCAATCGCGGCGGGTACGCAATCCACCCAAAAACCATGCCACCAGCCAGATCGGCACCACGACCATCGCCCCGACAACCATGTATTGCAGCAGCCACTCGATCGAACCGAACCCGAGATCGTAGATCCGCCGCGCCAGCACATTGATCGAATAAAACAGGTTGTTCGCGTTGATCCCTAGGGCCGACAGCACCACGCCAACCACCAGCGAAATGACCGCAAGCCGTAGCGCAATAGCCGCCACCCCGGTCCCAACCCAATCACGCTGATCCATCTGACGCTCCTTCCGTTCGTGTTGACGCGGCATACCATGCGGGCGGGCAATGGGGATAGTGCGCACAAAATCCACGGCTTCAACGGTTAATGGAACCCAATTCGGAATCATACGTTTACTGCGCACGGAACAGCCAAAACCCTGGCAGTCCAGTCCGCAGTTTCGACAGGTTTTACCCGAGCGCGTGAGCACTCGGAACGAACCGTTTCGGCCTAAATTTAAGTCCGCGCCATATGTCACCAACTGACGGCGCTCAACAGGAGCAATCCCGCGTGATTAAAGTCCTTATTCCAGCGGTCGTCGCGTCGCTGATCGCCCTCTCGTCGGCACAAGCCCTTCCCGCTTCGGCCGCAGCCGATGGCGCTCGCACATCCAACGCGCCGGCACTCACCTTGATCGATGACCGCGATGGCGCACGCCGCGACAACGACCACCGCCGGCCCCAGTTCACCCCCGGCCGCCGCTACAAAGAAGCACCCTCGGGCTGGAACCGTCACGGCAGCCGCCGCCCCGGCGACTGGCGCACACGCGGCTGCATCATGGTCGGCCCGATCTGGTTCTGCCCCTGATCACGCCCGCTAATCAAAAACAACAAGGCATTGGGCCACAAGCCCGGTGCCTTTTTTGTAGTGTTTCAAAGGCGCGTGCTAGGCATAGACGACGAGCCATAAACCGCCACGAGCCATGACCACGCCCACGCTTCCCGTCAAGCCACGCCGCGCCCGCAAACCGGATGCGCTGGCTGAGCACGGCCTGCTGCCCGCGCCGTTCCTGGCCTGGTTTGCCGAACGCGGCTGGCAGCCCCGCCCACATCAGTTGGCCCTGCTGGAAGCAGCCCGCGACCGCCGCTCGACGCTGCTGATCGCCCCAACAGGCGCGGGCAAAACACTGGCGGGTTTTCTGCCCAGCCTCGTCGCCCTCTCCCGACCGCGCGCCGAACGCAAAGGCGCTGGCCTCCACACGCTCTACATCTCGCCGCTCAAAGCCCTGACCGTCGACGTTGCCCGCAACCTCGAAGCGCCGCTGACGGGGATCGGCCTCAAGATCAGCCGCGAAACCCGCACCGGCGATACCTCCGTCGCCCGCCGCGCCCGCCAGCGCATCAAGCCGCCCGACATCCTGCTGACCACACCCGAACAACTCGCCCTCCTCCTCAGCCATCCCGACGCGACCTACTTGTTCGCCGACATCGACACGCTGATCCTCGACGAATTGCATTCGCTTGGCGCATCCAAACGCGGCGACCTGTTGGCGCTCGACATCGCCCGCCTGCGTAAACTCGCCCCTGCGATGATGAGCATCGGCCTGTCGGCGACGGTCGCGCGGCCTTCCGAACTGCGCGCTCTGCTCGTTCCGCAAACCGAGCCGGACATGCAGACGATCCTCTCCGATCTCGTCGTCATTCAGGGTGGCGCGAAGCCCCGCATCGAAATCGTCGAAGCGGAGGAAAACATCCCCTGGTCGGGTCACTCCGCCCACTATGCGCTGGAGCGCGTCTATCAGGCCATCAACGCCCACAAGCTCTCGCTCGTGTTCGTCAACACCCGCATGCAGGCCGAGTCCCTGTTCCAGCAGCTCTGGCGCATCAACGACCTGAACCTGCCCATCGCACTCCACCACGGCTCGCTCGACGCCCTCCAGCGAAAGAAGGTCGAAGCCGCGATGGCCGCCGGAAAAATCCGCGCCGTCGTCGCAACATCGACCCTTGACCTCGGCATCGACTGGGGCGACGTCGATCTCGTCATTAACGTCGGCGCACCCAAAGGCGCCAGCCGCCTGATCCAGCGCATCGGCAGATCAAACCACCGCCTCGACGAACCCTCGCAGGCGATCCTCGTCCCCGCCAACCGCTTCGAAGTCCTTGAATGCCGCGCCGCGCTTGATGCAGCCGAAGCCGGTGCTCAGGACGCGATCCTCTCCCGCGCAGGCAGCATCGATGTACTGTGCCAGCACGTTCTCGGCATGGCCTGCCAGGCCCCCTTCCGCCCCGATGATGTCTATGCCGAAATCCGCTCCGCCGCGCCCTATGCAGACCTGCCCCGAAGTATCTTCGACCGCGTCGTGGACTTCGTCTCAACCGGCGGCTACGCACTCAAAGCCTACGAGCAATACGCCAAACTCCGGCCCGGCGAAAACGGCACGCTGCGCCTCTCTCACCCCCGCCTCGCCAGCCAATACCGCATGAACGTGGGCACCATCGTCGACAGCCCCATGATCAAGGTCCGCTTAGGCAAGGCCAGGAACCTCCCTTCGCGCGCAAGTTCCCCCCATTACTCCATGGCCGGGCGTGACCCGGCCATCCAGGGCCACAAGCACAGCAGCCGGAATTCGCGGCCCCTGGATGGCCGCCTCCCCCGGGCGCAGCCCGGCCCTTGGCCGGGACATGGCGGCCATGGAGTGGGAGGAGGAACCACACGTCCCCTTTCTGGCGGCCGCGTCCTAGGCGAGGTTGATGAATACTTCATCGAACAACTGATACCCGGCGACACGTTCGTATTCGCAGGCGAAATCCTCCGCTTCGAAGGCCTGCGAGAGACCGAGGCTTACGTCTCTCGCACCACCGCCAAAGACCCGATGGTCCCCAGCTACAACGGCGGCAAGTTCCCGCTCTCGACCCACCTCGCCCAACGGGTCCGCGTCATGCTCGCCGACCACGACTCCTGGGCAAAGCTTCCCGCCCCGGTCTCCGAATGGCTCGAACTACAGGCTAAACATTCGACTATTCCCCTGGCCAGCGAAGTCCTCGTCGAAACCTTCCCGCGCGCGGGCAAATATTACCTCGTCGCCTACCCGTTCGAAGGCCGCCTCGCCCACCAGACGCTCGGCATGCTGCTCACCCGCAGGCTCGAACGCGCAGGCGGCAAACCGCTCGGCTTCGTCTGCAACGATTACGGCTTGGCGGTCTGGGGCCTCGGCGAAATTCCCCAACTCATGGCTAGCGGCAAGCTCTCGCTCGAAGCGCTCTTCAGCGAAGACATGCTCGGCGACGACCTGGAAGCCTGGCTCGCCGAATCGAGCCTGCTGAAACGCACCTTCCGCATCGCCGCCGTCATCGCCGGATTGATCGAGCGACGCCACCCCGGCAAGGAAAAGAGTGGCCGCCAGGTCACCATGTCGACCGATTTGATCTACGACGTGCTCCGCCGCCACGACCCCGGCCATATTCTGTTGGAAGCAGCATGGAACGACGCCGCAACGGGCTTGCTCGACATCGCCCGCCTGGGCGATTTTCTGCGACGGATTAAAGGGCGTATACACCATCGCGAATTACGGCGCGTGTCGCCGCTCTCGGTGCCCATCCTTCTGGAAATCGGCGTCGAAGCAGTTTACGGATCGGCACGAGAAGATCTGCTGCGCGGCGCTAGCGATGACTTAATCGCCGAAGCAATCGGAGAATAACGACGTTACTTCCTTCTCCCTGAAGGGGAGAAGGTGCCCGAAGAGCAGATGAGGGACTTCGATAAAACGCAAACGCCGATTGCCCGGCGAGTACCTCACCTGTCACTGCGCGACATCCTCTCCCGTTCCGGGAGAGGAAATAAAGCCGAGGGAACGGGGAACGCACACGTATGCTGACACGGCCACCGACACGCCTCGACGCCGAGGACTTCCGCGAACAACCCATAGACGTCTGCGGCAAGGCGTTCATCGCGCACCTATCGGGCGCACTTTACTGGCCCTCGGAAGACGCCCTCATCATCGCCGACTTGCACCTGGAAAAAGGCTCGTCCTTCGCCAAACGCGGCCAGATGCTACCGCCCTACGACACCCGCGAAACTCTGGCACGCTTGGCCACGGCCCTCGACATCACCCCCGCCACGACCGTCATCGCGCTCGGCGATAGCCTGCACGACGACGATGCCGTCGAACGCATGACCGGCGACGACCGCGAAGCTCTCCGCATTTTGCAGGAAGACCGCGACTGGATTTGGATAACCGGCAACCACGACAGCCAGATATCAAACCGGTTGGGCGGCGTCGTCAAAGATGAATTGACGGTCGAGGGCATTACCCTGCGCCACGTCCCCTCCACGGGCCGCGTCACGCATGAAATCGCAGGTCACTTCCACCCCTGCGCCCGCCTTTCAAGACTGGGCCACACCGTCCGCCGCCCATGCTTCGTCGGCAACGGCCGCCGCCTCGTCATGCCAGCCTTCGGCGCTTACACCGGCGGCCTCAACATCCTCGACGACGCCTTCGAACCCCTGTTCGGCAACGACGGTATGCACGTTTACATGATGGGCCACGAAGGGCTGTATCCGGTCGCGACAAGGTTGTTGCGGGGGGAGTAACCGATCAATCCGCCGGACGCCCAACAAGCAAAATTGAACACCACTCGCATGAGCGAAATGAAGATCTGGTAAAAACTCAGCATCCTCAGTCATACTCAAATTTGTGGCGCCTGAACGATGCTACAGGGCGCATGATGGACCTACAAAATTGATTGCCTGCTGCATCGCCCAGCACGGTACGAACTCATGATTTGAGCAAATTTCTAAACCCGAAAAGTTTGGCAAGACACTCGCGCACCGGTTAGACGTGCTCCGTTGGAGAGCACGACAACCGCATTGAAAACAGTTCTCGACGCAAAAAGGGGAAGCAAAATGATTTCATTTGCACAGCCGGCGCGCGCGAAACACGCCCGGAAATCGAATATTCTGAAACCCCTGCTTCAGTTCTCCGGCGCACTGATCTGCCTTTCACTGCCCCCGGCGGCCCACGCCAACGAGCCTCCCAAGCCAGACACCGCCGTTTGCAGCATCAAGGTCAATCCTCAAGCACCTCGCGATATTTCAGACATCGTCCCAGGAAAGAACTCAAACCCCGTCAACTTGGCACCCTCGCCGGACACGATGAGCCTGTGCAATATCCATTTCCACAGAAGCGCAGAACACCGGTCAACCGGCTTCAAAGAAGCTTCCAAAGACGGTGACAACACAGGCTTTGTTTGCTCGATCAAAGACGCAACCCAGCCTGCGAAACCTGCCAAGGATGAACACGGCCATGTCAGTTGTCAGTCATTGCCTGCCGGCGACACGATCGAGGTCCATTGGGTTTTCACAAGCTGCCCGCCCCCGGAAAAACCTTACGTTGCAGGACTCGCAAATTGCACGCGCTGTAAAACCGACAAAGTTGCGCCCGTGCTGCGGGTTGAGGCAAAAGTATTCTCGTTGAGCAGCAACCAAGGCGAAGATTTCGCCGATTACAACCTTGCCCCGAAAGGCGCCCAGCCCAAGAAATTGCCCGATGGCGCCAACGCCGTAACATATCTTGGCTCTACGACTGGCCCCGCTTACGACGCCAACAAAGCCTGCTCGCCACTGACAGCAACGTGGAATGTTCGCCCCACATGCAGCCCCTTAAAAATCGGCACGCTGAAGGCATGGTGCAACGACAATGCGTATGGCGAAAAATTAGCACACGGCGTCCGCCCGCTCGTATCCGAACCGGACCTGCTGGCCCCGATCAAAAAGTAGCAAACGATGGCTCCGATCTAGACTTTTTCCGGTTTAGATTGAAGCACCTCATTCACTCCATGGCGGGGTCAAGCCCACGGCTATCCGGTTCCCGATTTTGCTCCTGGCCGTACGACGTTGGACTTGTTGGAAATTCTGGGCCGGATGCGGATGGCTTGGCGGGACACGAAATCCCTCCCACTGGTTTCCCGGACAAGCGCGCCCATTTGCGCACGCAGATCCGGGACCTTTACCACCCGCAAACTGGTAAAGACCCCGGATCGGCATCGCTCGCTGTGCTCGCAACGCCGTCCGGGGACGCAGTGTAAGTTAAACCGGACAGCCGTGGATCAAGCGTGACCATGGAGTGGGTGGATTTCAGCTGGAAGAATTCTAGGAGAAGCCGGAAGCAATTGTGGGGCTTGCGCCTCCATCGCACAAACCAATCCTCAAATAGGCAACACCGACCGGATCTGGTCTTCGTACTGCTTCACCGCTTCCAGCGCCCGCGCCTTCATGACGGGATCGGCGTCCGGCACATTGGCCGTAAAGCCGTCGATGGCGTTGCGTGCATTCGTGATGATCCTGCCGGCTTCCCGCTGCGGGTTCATCTCGCGCAGGCACATCGACTGCAGCAGCTGGGTAAGAATAACACCCGTCGCCAGCGACAGGCCCGAGAGTTCGGCAACCTCGCGTTTCAAGCGCTCGATTTCGTTTGCATCTGCCATGACCAAAGCTCCGTTGCCAATCGACTGTGTCCCGCTTGCTAACGCTACCCCAAGGAGGACACAAGACTAAAGATCAATGCGGACGACTTCTTCGCAGGAGATGATGGAAGATATTAGGGAGCAGGTGTCGCAACACCGGGCAGCACAAAAAATGCACCCCGACTTATTCCCGCTCCCCCAAACCCATGCGACTGTGAACGCACCTTGTTTCATGAGGGTCCGGAACGCGTGCTGGGCGAATTGGGAGACAGGGGTTTCGTGCGGAGTTCGGATACCCATCAGCTGGACCGGATCGCGAGCGCAGAGGCTTTCAAGCCTCAACGGTTGGACCAGGATAGTCCAAGCGGCATTCGGGATCGCTGCGCGAAACGCGGGTCAGGATTTGCTGTCAAAAGATAGCAACGGTCCATATCCCCCTTCCAAAAAACGGCGAGACCGCCGGAGCATTCCGGGCCTGATCTGCACCCTCACCTTGTATACCTCCGAGCCCATGGCTGCGGAGACTTTGACGCGAGCCTCAAGCTCCCTACGCCGACGCCGCCCGGCGCACGATTCCAGCGCACAGGCAACCGCCGCCCGAGGCTAGCGAATTGAGCCGTTTCGATATTGCCGAGAAACAGCCGGGCCGCATTTTCCCAACTGAAATCGAGCGCCTTCACACGCACCACAGCCCTGTCGAGCGCAAGCGCCGCCCGCGCCGCAACCCCGAGATCATCGCACAACACGCCGGTAACACCGGCCATCACCACATCGATCGGCCCCGTCACGGGAAAGGCCGCCACCGGCAACCCGGACGCCATTGCTTCGAGCTGAACGATGCCGAACGTTTCAGTGCGGCTTGGCATGACGAACACATCGCCAGACGCATAACACTGAGCGAGATCCTCCCCCGTCTGCCGGCCCGTGAAGACAACATTGGGATAGCGCCCGCGCAGTTCGGCTAACTGCGGCCCATCACCCACGACGACTTTGACACCCGGCAAATCGAGATCGAGGAACGCCGGGATGTTCTTTTCAACCGCCACCCGGCCAACCGTGATGAACACCGGCCCGTCGCCAAACCGGCGCACGCGGCGCGGCGCAAACAGCTCCGTATCGACTCCGCGCGTCCATGCCATGATGCGCTCGAAGCCCCGCGCCGACAGCTCCTGCGCCAGCGAAGGCGCGGCAACCATCACACCGGCCCCGGTGTTGTGAAAGGCACGCAGCAGACCATACGTCCAGGTCTGCGGAATGCTGAATCGGGGTTCGAGATATTCCGGAAACCGGGTGTGAAAGCTGGTCGTGAACGGGATGTGCCGCGCCCGGCAATACGACCGCGCCATCCACCCAACTGGCCCCTCGGTCGCGATGTGCACGGCATCCGGCTCAACCTCGCTGAACCGTCGCCGGATATGGGCAAACCCGGGAACTGACAACCGTATTTCCGGGTACGTCGGCGCCGGAACCGAATAGAACTCGGCAGGCGTGATGAACTCCAACTCGGCACCGAACTTGGGTGCCGCCTCCCGCAGCCGTTCGTAAGTGCGCACGACCCCGTTGACTTGCGGCCGCCACGCATCCGTTGCGACGAGGATCTTCATTAAGCCGCCTTGAGTTCGGGCCGGGCCGCCGCAAGCTCAGCAGCATCACGCGCACGCACGACATCCCGCCAATGGATCATCTCAAGGGTGCCCTCCTCCGTCTCGCCGATGGCCGTGCAGCTCTCGACCCAATCGCCAGTGTTGAGATAGTGGACTGCGCCGAAGTCGTGCGACGCCGCGCGATGAATATGGCCGCAAATGATGCCGTCGACGTTGCGGCGCTTAGCTTCGTCCGCGAGATTTTTCTCGAAATCGCCGATGAAGTTGACCGCCGATTTGACCCGGTGCTTGAGATAGCTCGACAGCGACCAGTAGCCAAAACCGAACTGCCGCCGGACAAAATTGAGCGGCCAGTTGAGCCACAGCGCAAACTCGTAGCCGCGGTCCCCGAGGAAAGCGAGCCACTTGGCATAGCGAACGACGACATCGAATTCGTCGCCATGCATGACCACATAGCGCTTGCCGGCCGCCGTCGAGTATAAGGCCTGACGCTCGATCTCGATCCCGCCGAACTTCTGCCCACAGTAGTCGCGCAGACCCTCGTCGTGATTGCCGGGAATGTAGACGATGCGCGTGCCTTTGCGCGTCTTGCGCAACAGTTTCTGTAGCACGTCGTTATGCGATTGCAGCCAAACGGCGCCGCGGCGGATTCGCCAGAAATCGAGCACATCGCCAACCAGATAGATAGTCTCGGCATCATTATGCTTGAGAAAGTCGAGCAGCATGTCGGCCTGACTGGCTCGCGTGCCCAAATGAATGTCGGACAAGAACAGAGTTTTGTAGGTCGCCATAAGCTTCTAGCGCTCCCGTCGCTGCGAATAGCCGCAAGTCTTGAGCGTGTCATGAAGACTAGCCCTCAATCCATTGCACCGCATTCCATTGCAGGAGTGTGACACGGCAAGCTTTGGAAAATGCGGCATTCAAGCGCTTGCCAAACAGTCGTGTGGAAAAGCCCGTGTACCTGCGGTCGCGAGTTGATCGTCAATAAATGCGCGACGGAAAATACCGCTGGATAAGTTCGTCGAAGCGGCCGCTTTCCCGCACCTTGACCAAAGCGCCGTCAATCAGCGTCTTGAGTTGCGGATCCGACTTAGGCAGCGCTATGGCAATACCGTCACCGAAAAACTTTGGCTCCAGAAACGGCCCGCCCTTGAGTTCGCAGCACTGGCGGCTGTTGGTGCCGTTGATCCACAACGACAGCCCGATGGCATCGTCGAACACAAACGCAACCTTGCCGTCGGCTAGCGCTTCACGGGCAAGCTCGATCGAATCGAACGTCTTGATCGCGCTCTCGTGAAAGAACTTCTTGAGATACGCTTCGTGCGCCGTACCCTTCGCAACGGCAACGCTCTTGCTTTCCAGCGCTTCCGGCGTGGTGTCGACGACCGCTCCGTCGCGCTTCCCTGCAAAATGCCCCGGCGTATGAAAATAGCGGTCCGAAAATGCAACCTTGGCAACCCCGGCCCACGTCACCCTCTGGGCCGCAATTGCACCATCGGCTTCCCCCGTCGCAAGCGCCGCGAATTGCTCATCCCACGGCCGCACCTTGATATCGCAGGCAGCATTCACCTCAAGGCAAATCGCTCGCGCCAAATCGACATTGAACCCGGTCAACGCACCTTCAGCGTCCGTATAGTTGAACGGCGGAAAATCTCCCTCGGTTACGAACCGCAGCACAACCCTGCGCTGAGCATCCGTTGACGGCACGATTGGCGCCTCTACGGCAGCGTCAGTGGCCGCAATTCCGGTCTGTCCCTCAGCTGCATTTATCTGTTCGGGCACACCAATTATGGCGCAGGCTGAAAGAAAACAGATGATTCGTGATGCAATTTTGATCATCATAGCCTGAGAGGTGCGGACAATTGGCGATTGCAACGGGCAAAGCCACGACGGGATTAACCTTGAGAGTATTACCCGCAGGGCCGCCGGCCGGCAACTGGCCAGAAAGGCCCGGCGTCGCATGCGAATGGGGGGACTTTCGGATCGGGGGAGGGGGATTTTGGAGAAGACGTCGAGACAGGCAGCGATAGCGGCCGGGGGGAAAGTTGTCGGTTCAATGACTCCTGTTTGGACGCAGGCGGCGGACCACGCAACGCCCTTGAGCCAGAAACGCTTGGACGAATCGGTCGCGCGCCTTGAGCGGCTCGACCCGTCGCTATCAGCAAGAACCGGCCTGTGGCCTGCACAGCGAACGTGGCTGATTGCGCTGGCAGCGGGCACACTGTCCCTGATGTTTTCCGCACCAGCCCTGATCGGGCTCGTGCTGCAATTCCTGTTCGCGCTGGCGTTTGCACTACTCCTGTGGGTGCGCTTGCTGGCGCTGCGTCACGCGCTGAGCAGGGCTGACCATCCCACCGGGCCCCGCAACATCGCGGCCCAGCCGGACGCTGAACCACCTGTCTACAGCATCCTGATCGCACTCCATGCCGAAGTGCCCGTGGTGCCCCAACTCGTCGGCGCCATGCGCGCGCTCGACTATCCAACCGGCAGACTAGACATCATCTTCGTTCTCGAAGCCCACGACGAAGCCACCAGGGCGGCTCTGCTGGCAACCAACCTGCCCCCCCACATGCGGCTGATCATCGTGCCCGCAGGACTGCCCCGCACCAAACCGCGCGCGCTCTGCTACGCCCTTACATTCGCCCGTGGCGACTATGTCGTCGTGTACGATGCCGAAGACCTGCCCGATCCCGGCCAGCTGAGCCGCGCTCTTGCGGCGTTCGAAAACGGAAGCGTCAATCTCGGCTGCCTCCAGGCAAGCCTCGCGATCAACAACGCCCATGAATCCTGGCTCACGGCCCAGTTCGCCATCGAATACACCGCCCTGTTCGACGCAATCCTACCGGCCTTCGCCCATCACAACCTGCCCGTCCCGTTGGGCGGCACCTCCAATCATTTCCGCCGCCAAGCCCTTGACGCAGCCGGTGGCTGGGACCCCTGGAACGTCACCGAGGACGCCGACTTGGGACTGAGGCTCGCCCGCTCTGGCTGGCACGTCGACGTCTTGCCCTCCACGACGTGGGAAGAAGCGCCGGGCGAGGTGCGCCCTTGGCTCGCCCAACGCACCCGTTGGCAAAAGGGTTGGCTGCAAACGTATTTTGTCCACATGCGCGACCCCGTACGCCTCTGGCGCGAGTTGGGTCCCAAGTCCTGGATCTGGTTCCAAATCGTCCTGGGCGGCGGCCTGATCTCGACGCTTGCCCACCCCTGGTTTTACGCGATGCTAGCCATCGACTGGGCCAACGGCTGCCTGTTCCCAGCTTTGGAGAGCGGCCTGCGCGCATGGGCATGGTGGTTTGGGATCATCAACCTCGCCGCGGCCGCAGTCGTCACGATCCTGCTTGCTTTATTGGCGCTGAGGCGGCGAGGGCGTAGCGACCTCTATCTCCACGCTCTGATGTCGCCGCTGTATTGGCTGCCGATCTCGGTCGCTGGCTATCGAGCGATTTATGAATGGATCCGCGCCCCGTTCTATTGGGCCAAAACCCCGCATGGAAAATCGGAAACAAAGGGCCGGACGCAGGAAGTTGGAGCGGGCGAAAGAAATCGAACCCTCGCATGAAGCCGATTTCGTTAAGCTAGCAGCCATCTGCATTGCCCTGCGATCAATTGAATCCACGGCCTAAGTCTTCGCACGAAGAGCGTCGACGCTAATGCAAAACATCAGGCATCAGGCTTTGCACAGCGGCAAGAATTGGTGCTGTCTGCCCTCCCGGCGGGGCGTGGATCTGCTGAACGGCATGAAGGATAAAGTTCAATCCTCCGCTAAGTGTTGCTGGGACCAGGACGATGGGGATAATCGGTTTGCTCAGGGCGTCGGCAAAAATCACTTCACGCCGGCAATACTTGGATGCGGCGAACGCGGGGCTGACAAACGCGAGGACGCCGCGGCAAACGGTGAGCTGCTGTTCCAGTTCGGCAATCCAGTCGTCGCCACCGATCAGCCTCTGATCGACCCACAGCCGGACTCCGTCGCGCGAGAGCGCTTCGGTCAGCGGATAGACGATGTCGCTGTCGTGTCGGGCATAGCTCACGAATAGGGTTGGCGGCGAAGCACCCGCATTTGGCATACTGCCAACCGGCTTCGTTCCGATGGGATCGGCAGAACCGGTTCCCAACGAGGCTTGAGCCAGTTGAATGGCAAGCGGTTCGGGCGCGCCGCTACCCGTTGTGGTTCCCTGTGTTAGTCCCAGCAAACGGCAGGAAAGACAGCGGTCGACGTCGTCGCGCGTAGCGGCGGCAGTCACGCAATCGTTGCGAAGATCGGTGGGGGCGCCAAACATCAGATGGGAATGGGCGAGATGAGCGAAGGCCTCGCTGGTCTGATCGTCGACCTGTTCAATCTGGGGGGCGGCGCCGTACGAGCCATAGAGGGTGCCGTTGAGAATGTTGGCAAGCGTTTCGCGAATGGCTGGCAGCGAGTGAGGTTGCGGGGCTGAGAGGCATTCCTCGAAATGAAACGTGCCCCGCCGGCCCCGTTCTGCCAACGCCATCTGGTCCCGGGCGAGATCGCTGGGAACGCCTTCAGCATCCGTCATGTGCGAGGCATTGACCAGGGCAGCCCTCAACGGCTCACGCGGCACCGCCCAGGGAACCGCTTGGAACTCGTAAGCAAATGGAATGGCCAGATCGGCCAGCGTCAGCAATAGCTTGGGCAAAAGATCGGCGAGCATCACGTTTTGGTAGATCGCCAGTCCGCCAGCCGTGGCGAGTGTTTCGCGCGCAAGGGTAAGACGGGGTTCGCCGCTATGGAAAAAGGTGCCGTCGAGAGCCATGCCGCGGTGTGGTGCTTCGGCCTGCCCCGAGCCGATTCCCTCGGTGCGCAGAAAGGCCGCGAGCAACAGTCTCAGCCGCGTCTCTTCGCTCTTGTCGACGACGAACGAATGTATGGTGGTCACGGGCGCACCCGGCTCGATTGCGATTCGAAGCCCGGCCGATTTAAGTTTCACTTGGCTCCACAACGCCGCGCTGCGGACGAACATGTTGATCCAGGCGTTCGCTTGCCCGCCGCGCAGGGCGGCAGTCGACGGCCATTGCGCGCGGATCATGCCCTGGACCAACGGAGCGCCTTCGCGATCGATTTGCAGGATGTACATGGTGTGCTCCCAATGATCCGGCCTTCGTCAGTTTGCCCAGGGCTTAGCTCTTGTAGTTCCAGCCATCGCCTTTTTTACTGCCGCCGTCCTTGTGCTTGCTTTCATCCAGAGCCCGGTCCCGGTCACCACGGATGATCTTGAAGTCGATTTCTTGATCGATCGATTTTTCCTTCAATAATGCGCGGATTTCGCGCTCCAGCCTGCGGTGGACGAATTCACTCAGGCTGCTCAAATCGATCAAATCGAACTGGTTGGGGACGTAGATGTTGGGCGTCACATCGCGGAACTCGATTTGATGCCCGTCCGAGACCCGCGTCGAAACAGCCTTGGTTTCGCCCCATCGCGACCAGTTGAGATACGCTTGCCAGCCGACGAATACGTCGTTGCCAAAGGGATAGATGTGAACGTGAACCATCCCCTGGTCCTTGGACACGACGAGACGTTCGCGCTGCTCATATCCGTTGGGCCGGGAATGGGTATAGGCTTCTGTGCGGCATACGAGCCCGACGCCTTGTCCGCCATCGGTGACGGCCCGCACAATGCGCGCATGCACCGCAGGAAAGTCCCGGCCAATGTCACTGATCACGGCATGCCAGCTGTCGACCAAGCCGAGATTGCGCGGCATTTCGACGGGTTGGGGCAGAACCGAGATGTGATGCTCGCGCCGGCGCAAGGCCACGACCACGCCAATGCACCCCATGATACCGAGCAATAGAATTGCAGCCCCGGCGGGCTCATTGCCTCTGACGCCGAGCGTCTGCAGGCCGGCGAATGCGATCAAGGCCGAGATCACTCCAAGCACACCCAAGCCGGTCCAGTTGGCGCGATATTTCTTTTCCAGCTGGTTGCGATGCGGCGGTGGAATGAAGGGCAGCATCCCTGAAATCATGTGCCAAAGGGTGTCGCGTCCTGGCGTGTAATTCGACGGCTTCTTTCCCCGTCCAAGCGCGAAACGGGTCCATTCGCCGGCCTCTCTGGCGTTGAATTCTGGCCGGTCGGTAACGGCAATTTCCTTGCTGCCGCGGACGGCCTTCGCGCTCACGACGGTTGCATGCTCATGATAAGGCTTGGCCGAAATCGCGATTTCGAGTGTGGCGCGTTCGCGTTCGCCAGCGCTCGCCTTTGATGGCCCCGCCGGCGGCAACCAGGCTTCCAGTCGCACCCACGGCGGATAGTTGCCGATGGCCGAAAGGAAGACAGCGGCCTCGATCTTTTCCCGCTGCAAGGCCTCGCGGATCGCAGCGGCCAGTTCATCCCGCCGGATGACTGCTGTGGCCCAAGGCGTACCGTCGGAGATCGGGCGGATCGGGCGGGCGTCAATCATGTTTTCGATCGGCTGGCTCATCGGACAACCTCGTAAAATCAATATCTAAAATCGTGAGTGATCATTCAAACGTGAGGCAGGGAACAGACCCATCAGCCCGTCGCGAAGGTATAGAGCGCACCACACGAGCGCGAACCCTTTCACCAGCGTCATCCACTCGTAGGGTACGGCGGATAAGTATGACGGCGCTAGCAAGGCCAGGGATCCGGCGACCGGCCCAATCAATGAGCCTGTGCCGCCGATAACGGCTGTGGCGACCGCGTCGGCAGATCGGGTCCAAACCAACTCGTTGGTCGATACGAAGCTCATCGCGTACCCGTAGGCCGCGCCCGCAATGCCTGCCAGTGCCGCGGAAAGTACGAACACCTGGAGTTTGGCAAAAAGCTCCCCCGATGTTTCATCTTGCAACGGCGCGCGCCGTTCAAGCAGCCCCGCGACCACGGACGAATGACGGGCGGTCTTGATGATCCAGAGCGAAAGCGCAAACAGCGCAAACACGCCAACGAAGCGCGAAGCCGGGCTATTCAGCTCAAATCCCAGAAAGCGCGGGCGGCCATACATGATCATTCCTGCGAGGCCACCGGTGATCGGCAAGTTCGTCGCCAGCCGTTCCACCAGCGTGGCTAGGATCAGTGTCGTGGCTGCAAAGTAGACCGCCCCCCGGCGCAAGGCGATCAAGCCCGCAGGAATAGCGAGCCCAGCGGCTGCGGCGGCTCCAGCCAGCAAGCCGAACTCCATTGGCCAGCCCCATTCGTTGGCAACGATGATGGCGGTATATGCTGCGAGGCCGAAGAACATCGCGTGGCCAAGCGAAAGCAAGCCGAGCCATGCGAGCATGAAGCCGACGGGAAGCGCCAGCATCGCATTGCACAGGGTGGCCGTCGCCAGCGGCATGGCGGAGGGGTATATGCTGGCCGCCGCAACAACGCCGCCTCCGGTAAGTGCGAGGATCACCAACAGGCTGCGAGCGCTGAACCTGTCTGAAGCCGGAAGTCGCGCATCAGTAGTGGAAACCGCCCCGCCAAACAGACCGTTGGGCCGCAGGAGCAGCCCGAAGACGATCGCTGCGACCCACACAGTCGGCCCCATGTCTCCGGCGAACATTCCCGCGACGACCTCGATCAGACCCAGCACGAAGCCAGTTGCAATGACGCCCCACAGCGATCCGGTTCCAGCAAGCGTCGCGGCGGCCAAAGCGCCGAGCGAGGTTGTGATGGCGTCGCCAGTACTCACGATCCCCATGGGAGCAGAAAGTATACCCGCAAACGCCGCCAGCCCAGAGGCCAAACCAAACATCGATGATTTCGCGTACGCCGAGCCGAATTGAGATGCCGTCGCACCCGCCAGCGCACCCGATGACACCCACAGCGCGAACGCGCAGCCGGCAAGTCCCGCAGCGATCACCCAGACCTGATACCACGGCACAAAGAGCCGGTCGGCCTGCACCATCCCGGGGATCGGATTGTCGATCTGCTTGACATCGATGCCGAATGCGATTTCCAAAGCCCCGATGATGATGAAGGCGATACCGAGCGTGACCAGCGGCACGTGGGTGGAAGGCAACGCCTCCGTCCGGTCTTTGATTGATTGTGCGGCGTACGCGGCAGCCGCTCCAACGACGACGGGAACGGCGGCGAGAGCCGGCCAATAGCCGGCACTGTATCCTTGGGACATGAACCAAGCGCCATATGCACCAAGGGTCATCATGGCCCCTTGGGACAAAATGATGGAGCCGCTGGTCTTAAGCACCAGGACAACGCCAAGACCGGCCAGGGCATAAAGGCTGCCTTGGGCTAAGCCGTTGACGACGATGAAGGCAGCATCACCGCCCAAAGACCGCGTCCCTGCGCTCGTTACCAGCATGGCGAATGTGGCCAAGCCCAGAATAGCCCAGCCGCCCGCACGCACCGGTGAATCTGTCCGCTCGACGTTTTGCAGCAGTCGCGTCACGCCACCGAATACGGACGTTCGCGCGTGTCCGGGTTGAATGGCCTTGACGAGCGACGAGAACGCGTACCAGCGGCCAGCTGCCTGCAGCCAGTAACCGGCGACTGCGGAGAACACGACCCAGCGGCTCAGGCGCAGCGCCACGGACGCCTCGCGCGGCCATGTGCTGCCTTGGATGGCAAGCGCTGCCAACGCGGCCGCCAGGGACATGGCGATCGCAGCTATCAGCCAAAACCGCGGCCGCCGCAGTTGGGGAGCCATGACGGAGGTTGCCACCAGGACCGCGATCGATACGAACAGGCTCGTATAGAAGCTGATAAAAGCAGTCATTCCGGGTGGTGGCGACTGTCGGGACGGTAACACAAACGGCAGCACAAGCGATGCCGCGTAAACCGAGCCCAAGCAAAGCACCAACGCCAGCGGCGGTAACACAAGTGCATGCACGAGCGGTATGCCAGCCCAGGTTCTCAGCCCAATCGCCATTGCAATCGCCATCGGCAGATACAGCATTGGCGCGAACTGGAACCTGATATTTGGCGTGTCCGTTGCGCTAAGAGCCATCCAATTGAGAGAGTTGATGTCGGCCAGGAAAGGCGCGTACAGCAGCGTGACGATGAGCGGCAGCATCAGCATGGGTGGCAGGGCTGCCAGCCAGCCACGGCCAACGGCAACCGGGTCGCCTGGAGGGGCCAGGGCCATCTCGGAAAGGCTTGTTTCCTGGACGCCTCCTGTTCCGAGCACTTGAGTTTGTGCGCGCGTGCCGGATTCCGGCCGTTGCTGCGACAGCAGACGGCCGTGCTTCAAGATTTGATCCCGGTCGGCCCGTATGATCTCAAAGTCGATGTCGCGGGTCACATTGCGTTCGCGCATCACCGCTTTGATCTCGCGCTCGATCGCGTGGTGCACAAGCGCGCTCAGGCTTTCGAGATCGAACAAATCGACGTCGCCGGGCAAGTACCAGCCTGGGGCAAGGGAGCGGAATTCTGTCTCACGAATGCCCGCGTATTTTCGCGCAACGGGTTGTGTCTCGGCCCAGTGGGCCCAATTGAGCTGCGACTCCCAGCCGACGAAAAGATCGTCGCCAAGACGCGCCACGTGAACGTGCATGTAGCCCTGACCGCGCGACAGTACGATCCGCTCGCGCTCGTCATAACCGTTGGGCTTGCGAAAACCGTAGGCTTCGATGCGGGACGAAATTCCGTGTTCTTTGAGATCGGCGAGCTTGGCGCGGATGCGCCGTTCGAGTTTGGCTTCCCCACCCTTTAAGCCGTTCACGACGGCATACCAGCTATCGATGTGAAAGAGCCGGCGCGGCGTGTCCTCAGGCTGGACTGCGCGCACAACCAGCGTCCGAGCACGGTGCCCAAGGACAAGCACAACGGCAGCGAGCAGAAGAGTTACGACGCCAGCCGCCGCCGCGATTGCAGGCATCATCCCCGGAGCCCATGCAGCCAGTGCGTAAACCGGCACTGCGGCGAGACCTGCCGCTAACGGCCAGCTGGCAAGCTGCACCCGGTACGCGGCAGCAAGAGGGTTGTAGTGCGGCCCAAGCATTGGAATTGCCGCACCAAGGCTAGCGAAGAACGCATCCTGCTTGGGGTGGTAGCTCGACGGCGTGCTCCCGCCTCCAACGACGAACAAGGTCCATTCACGGACGTCGCCCGCTTCGAACCGCGTCGCGTGTTCAATGGCGATGGCCTTGTTTCCGCTGGTTGCCCTAACGGCATAAATCAAGGGCCGCGTATGGAAGGGACGTGCCTCGACCACGATTTCGAGCGTACTGCGCAGATGGTGTTGGGCGCCGGGGGCGGACCGGTTCGGCAGCCACGCTTCAAGTCGCACCCAAACGGGGTAATTGCCATCCTGCGATTTCAGCACGAGGGCCTCGACGCCAACGTCATCGAGCACCTTCTTGATGACCCCGGAAAATCTATCGCGGACGTTACGTGTGCGATCCCAGGCAGTGTCCTGGCCGACGTCCCCAACCGGACGCGCGTCGATGATTCCGTTTACATGGCCCGAACGGGCCGCCGCAAAGGATGCCGAGTCCGTCACGTTGGCTACCCCTCGTCCCTCGGCCGGAAATCCGGCCGCCAGCTTCAGTACCAAGTGAAAACGTGTCGCAGGCTATCAATTGTGCAGGCTGCTGTCATCCGTTTCCCGGTCCGCGCTCGACACTAGTAAGTGCTGCCGGACGGCCATCGCGCCTAGGTTGTCCCCCTTTCCCGGCTTGGCCAAATATCCCAATCGGGTCGCCAGCGTTCCTGAACCTGCGGGTTCATCAATGCTTTTGGACAGAAAATAAAAGTACACATTTATTAACATTTCTTGGGCAGGTTACGTCGAGAACCGGAGGATGGTGAGTGCAACACCGTGGAGCCAGTAAGATGAATAGCCTCAATCCGTCTAATGCTTCCGCACGTGCGGCCGTATTCGGGCGCGCGGGCGACATGGTTGCCTCGATCATTCAGGCACCTTTGCTCATTGCTATGCTCCTAATCGTCCTCTTGTGGTTAGGAATTTTTCAAACGATCAAAGTCCTGGAAGATACCAAAAGGATCGACGCGGCGCAGGACGTGTCAAACGTCGCACGAGTGTTTGAAGAGCACGTATCACGTACAATTCGAGAGACAGACAAGACTCTCCTCTTCCTCAGGGTGAATTATGAGGCGAACCCTCTCGCTTTCAACTTAGCTAAGTGGGTTCAGGATGACGAATTTAAAACAGACATTCTCGTGCAATTCGCCCTTATTGGCCCCGACGGAATTATGATCGAGTCGAATGTTGGCATAGCCAAAACGCGAATCGATCTCAGCGATAGAGAGCATTTTAAGGTTCACGTTGGCAGCACAAAAGACGAGTTATTCATTAGCCGGCCCGTATTGGGAAGGGCCAGCGGGAAGTGGTCCATCCAATTAAGCCGCCGTATCCGCAATCCAGACGGATCGTTTGCCGGGGTGCTCGTTGGATCCATTGACCCGACATTTTTATCGCGATTCTACGATGGAATCGATCTGGGTGAAAATGCAGCCACTACGCTAGTTGGCCTCGATGGTGCAATACGAGCCCGCGGCGGTTCAAAGCTAAACCCGCTGGGTCTTGATCTTAAAAAATCCGAAGTGTTCAATTTGATCAAATCGGCTAGATTCGGGGTATTCACTGAAAAAGACCCCATCGATAACACCTCAAGACTCGTAGCGTATCGTTCTGTTGGTCAATTTCCACTGATAGTGATGGTGGGTCAAGCCGAGGCCGACATTCTCCACCTCAATGACGTCAATAGAAAAGCGTGTTACTTTCTGGGCATCTGCCTCACATTACTCGTTGTTTTACTGATGCTGGCGATGCATCGCAAGGCTAGTCTTGACGCGACTGTTTCGGTACTGGCCGCAGAGCGTGACCGTTCCGAAGCAGCGAATAAGGCGAAATCAGACTTCCTCGCCGTTATGAGTCACGAAATTAGAACGCCCATGAATGCTATTCTGGGACTCTCGAGTTCTCTATTGAATCAACCCTTGCCGGATGCAGACAGGAAGCTGATCAAGCTGATCAACGAAGAAGGCGACAGGCTCCTCGTAATTCTTAACGACATACTAGATTACTCAAAAATGGAAGCCGGGAAGATGCATCTGGAAAAGATGACATTCTGCCCAAACGACATAACAACTAGTGTTGTGAACATAGCGGGGCCGAGAGGCGTTGCAAAAGGGCTCAAAATAGAATGCAGTTTCGACCCTCTCCTGCCCGTGGCACTTGACGGCGACGCCGGGCGGTTAAGACAAGTCCTTCTGAATCTCGTATCAAATGCGATTAAATTTACAACTACAGGAAAAATTATAATCGAAACGCGATGCGTTTCACGTAACGAACGATCTGCCGCAATAGAATGGGTTGTCTGTGACACTGGTATCGGTATCGCCCCCGAGCATATTGGGGGTCTTTTTAGCGACTTCGTGCAAGCAGATTCATCCATCAGGAGATCCTTTGGCGGGTCTGGTCTTGGGTTATCAATCAGCAAGCGTATCATCCAGCAAATGGGCGGAAACATTTCCATCAAGTCCGCACCATGGCAAGGAACCGAAGTCAGCTTTAGAGTAGATTTGCCGATCGGAGTGGCTCAGTCCGTAAACGAAATTGATCTCAATGCCGCGGCTACAATTCTGAACACTTTTGCGACTAAATACGAACGAAGCTTGCGCGTGCTGATCGTAGATGACAGTCAAACGAATCTCTTGGTCGCAGCCGAATTGCTTAAGGAATTCGACTTCACCGTCGACACGGCTTGTGATGGCGCCGAGGCTGTGACAGCCGCATCCAAATTCAAGTATGATGTTATTCTCATGGACATGCGGATGCCGGAAATGGACGGACTCCAAGCCACGAAAGCTATCCGGTCCAGTGAGCGCGGAAAGGCCGCAACGCCTATTATAGCATTTACCGCAAACGCGTTTGCCGAGGACGTAAAGGCTTGCGCAGAAGCCGGAATGACGGGATTTGTAACGAAACCTGTAAAAAGAAATGCTCTCCTGGCAGCCATTTCTGGCGTTCTATCCGACAATGGCGTGATCGGCATTCAAGACACGGCTGTAATTCCGGCAATATCATCCTTAATACGTTCTGCAGATCCGGTTCAGGAGGTTACCGATTTCGATCCAGCGCCATTGAACGAACTGGTCGGCGCCATCGGTGTGAAGCGGACTCGGGAGGCCGTCCAGTTATTCACGAATGAAACAGAGGGTCGCCTTTTGTCGCTTCGGAATTCGCAACAGCGTATAGAGCTTAAGACGCTCGAACGGGAAGCCCATTCCATAAAAGGAACATCGGCGACTTTTGGATTTAGCGAACTTTCCACACTCGCAGCGCGACTCGAACAAAACTCCAAGACGGTGACCGAAATGGAATTTGTGGCTGTCTTGGAACGAATGGAAAAATCGTTTGGGAGGGCGAAGTTAGCTTTGGCAAGCTGCGAAGCAATGGCAGCCTAAAGGCGCATAGAGCAAGGTGCAAATTCGTGATTTTGATTGCAACAATTCCAAATGAAGTTCGCGCCAGGAATTTTACTTGCTCAGCAGACCGTTGAATCGGTTGACCTTCGAGGTAAAGATGGTGTCCGCGATGGCCGGTTCTCCAACGATCCCGGTTTCCGTACTTGTGGCAGACGATAGCCCGTCGCTGCGCCATCTAATGGCTGCGCAGCTCGTAAGATTGAATGGCCAGGTGACTGAAGCTGAAGACGGTGTGACAGCTTGGGCGCTACTTGCGACTCAGGAATTTGACCTCGCAATCATAGATCTTGACATGCCGAATATGGACGGCACAGCCGTTATTCAGTGCGTCAGAGGACATCCACGTACAAGGCATATGCCAATAATTGTCGTTACGTCGCACGTTGATCGCCAAACAATAGAAAAGACGCTAAGCGTCGGAGCTACAGCATTTATAGGCAAGCCAATAAGTTGGTCCACCTTCGACCAGCATATTGGTAGCGTACTCAAGCTTTCTGCGCTCTCCAATCGGGCTCGCCAAGCGCTCGAAGCCGCCAGTCGAGTAGGCCGCGTAAATGAAAGCGCTCTAGCTGAACTATGTATGAATATTCGCGAAGCGACTGCCTGTTTCAAGCACCGTTCATCACAGATCGGCTCCGTCAACGCAGAAACGGCGGCTCAGTGGGTTCCCTTGCTCGACGAAGTCGTGATGAAATTAGATGCTGCAGTGGATGCCGCGCAACGAGCAACAAACCGTCTATGAAAAAAGAAAAAGCAGAATTGATTCGATTTTCGATGGATTCTGCTGGCGCAGGTTCGTCACAGCAGTTGAATGTTCCGAATAAGAAGGCTTAAGCACAGATGATTAGACGAGCGTATGTCGTGAAATGGAAACTAGCGCGGATTGGTTGGCCAATGTGGATGCTTAGATCGTGGAGAGCGCTGCTGATTGCTTTTACGAAATCGCCTCATAAGGTCGTGGGACAGCGAAAACACGACATCCACACTCTCGGCTTCCTAAGGGCAGAAGACAACCCTGCGGGTCGATCATCAAAAATTGGTGCAGGTCAAGGCTATGGCGGCGCTCATCCAGTCGATATAATTGACAAGCAAGCGCATCTTGATTTCTTGAAGGACCGGCCACCAGCAAGAGCTGCCAGCGTAATTTCTATATTTGTCAAAGAACTCAGTGATAAGGCAATCCAACTGGAGTCTATAACACAAGCCAGAGACTTTAAAGCGCTCGAAGCGCTGGCACACTCTATGATTGGCAGCGCTGCGCTGCTTGGTGCATGCCGCCTGGCGGTCCTTTGCCGTTCCATCGAGAAAAACTGTATTGGCGGCAGAGAATTTGAAACAGATCTGATCGAATTGCTCTTAACAATTCAGGCAACCGTGAAGGCATATTCAATAACAGAAAAATAGGAAATATCTCGAAATGATGATTCGAAGCTGACCTGCATTCATGCTACCAAGCCGGTTCAAGTTTCGAATATAGCAACCAACGCGGCTCAACCTGCGTCAACGATGATCGACTTGGGGGACAGTCTGTCAGATCCAATTTTTATCTGGTAACTAATGGCGTAAAGACGTAGCCGGATCCGCGAACGGTCTTGATAATGTCGTTTCCATCGCGCTCAATTTTCTTACGCAGCTTCGAAATAAGAACGTCGATGGTCCTGACCGAGGCTGGATCACCGCGCTTGCCGAGGTGCTCTATGATCGACAATCTCGAAAGAGGCGTCTGGGCATTCTTGACAAACGTTATCAGCATCTCAGCTTCCATCGAGGTTAAATCGACGGACTCACCGTTTGGATCCGTCAATTCCCGGCGACCGGCGTCAAAGCACCATCCGTCAAAGCGATATATGGGTGAGACCAATCCAACAGCCGATTTGCCGCCGGTGCTCTGCGTGATCAGCGACGACCGCGACCGGCGCAATACAGCCCTTATGCGCGCCGCGAGCTCATCGACTTCGATAGGCCGGCACATGTAATCATCGGCCCCCATTTCTAACCCAACAATTTTATGAATCGTTCGAGCTTTATCGGAAACAATAATCAATGGCGTCGGAAATGCCGCGGTGAGTTCTCGGATCAACTGCATCCCGTCGTCGCGGACGATGTTCGGATCTAGAACAGCGATGTCCACCCCCCCACCTAGAAGTGCCGTTGTAACTTCGTCGTAGCTTGCTGCCACAACGATGTCGAAGCCGTTTTCGGACAATCCAGCCTCCATATCGAGACGCGGCTGCCCTGCAAGTTCGACGACTAATATGCAATCTTTCTTCTTATGCAGCACGTTTACACTCGCTTGGAAGACGCTCACTTGTACTTTTCACAAAACAAAATCTGTTCCAGCTGCTGCTCCTGCCTTACTAGCGCTGTGGACTTTCCCCGGCGTGGCACTGGCCGCCGCCTGTCGCGTCTCTCTTGCCGTGTACCCCTTACTCCAACGGCGGGTCGCTCACAATAAGGACATTGCAATGGGGTTGATAAAATGAACACGGTCGTATTATGTTTTTTTATGTCTTTTTACTCTATTGTTAAGGCTTCTGGCTTAAGTTGACCCAAGTGTCGTGTAAGCAGTGCTGGCGCGGCCGTAGAGGGCAAGGCCGTTGGCTGGAATGGCCTCCAACGGCTTCGGATTGCTGTTCATTTTATCTAGTTCGGCGGTAAGCCAAGACTGACGATCCAGGCTGGCTCTCAGTTGGAAGCATCCGAAACCCAGTGCCGGCAAGTAGGAGCAAAAGCCATGCTGACTGTAGCCGGGATAAGTCGCCTCAGAAGGGAAGGCTGGAAACAAGAGCTGACCTTTGCCATCGGGATCGAGCGATCGCCATCGCGTCTAGCTCTGGATGTATTTCTGGTGAGCGCCACAATGCAGCTAATCGGACTCCAATCCTTCCCTATCGAGGCAGCAGAAAGCCATATCTACCTAGCTGCACATGTGAAATGCTTTTGCAGCGCGACGGACGCGACGCAAAGCGCAACGCGTAGCCATCAGGCGGATTTGGCAAAGCTTAGAAATCAGCAAGCGCCGCGGTTCCAGCAAGCCATCTCGATTGCCTGTAACTTGCCAATCGACGTAACTGTCAGCGCGACTTCTGGCCGATTGGCGGAAAGTTCTGCCAGAAACGTCATAGATGGGGATATCGTTGAAGCGGGGCATAATTCCTATCACGTCAGCGCGCCATCGAGCAGAGGCGTTCGCACAAAAAGTAGTTCAAAGATACTTAGGAACGAACAGATGTCAAAAACTATCAGGTTTTCTATCGTGCCTCGGGTTTAGAGCGACTCCAATTTGTCAGCGGTTCCTGACGGAAAATTGAGACAATCTGTATTAATATACAGAATGAGAAACTGACATCCTGCCCTGCCGTATAGGCAGTTCTGCCAACTAGAGGAAAAGCTAGCTGTATGAAACGCATTCTAATTGTCGAGGATGACGCCGCGCTGCGTTTGGACTTGACTCAAACAATCGAGGATTGGGGATATGAAGTGCGCAACGCATCTAGCGGTGTAAACGGGTCGCGGCTGATACTGGAATGGGAGCCGCATCTCGTGTTGTGCGACATAAACATGCCTTTGATGTCTGGCCCCGATCTGCGGCATAAAATGCTCGAGTCTCACAAGGAGAAATCAGATATTGCCTTTCTGTTCATGTCCGCTTCGGCGCCGGTGAGTACGAATGGAGTTGGTTTGGACATGGCGGCTGATGGTTTCGTTGCAAAGCCGATAAATTACAACGCCTTGAGAGATAAGATTCAAACGCAACTCATCATTTACGGAAGCGATCGCTTTGGAGCGCGCAAAGTCGTGGCTGGGGTTGGAGCATTCTTGGGAATTATGTTTGTTTGTCTGGCGTTTCGCATGTTCTGAAGCCGCGCCTGGAATATTTCGCAACTAATGGCAGCAACGTCCGCTTTTTGTAATATTGAGGTAACGTGGCCATGGCCCGTGTTCTGATTGTAGAAGACGACGGCGCGCTGAGGTATGACCTATCGTCGGAACTTTCTAGTTGGGGACACGAGGTTCTAGTAGCTACAGATGGAAGCTCTGGATTTCTTTCGATTCGTGACGAGTATCCTGATTTGGTGTTGTGTGATATCGTTATGCCGAAAGCATCTGGCTTTGATCTTCTTGAGCGATTGAAGTTATTGGGTTCCGATTATGAAGACATATGCTTTTTGTTCATCTCATCGCGCGATGGACCAGAAATGATTGTCGAAGGCATCAAGGTTGGGGCGGACGATTATATTACGAAGCCGATCGATTTTCGTCTTCTTAAAGTAAAGGTAGAATCTCATACTAAAAAGCGTCGAGATTTACTAAATAGAGTCGAGGCGTTGTCAATTTCGGCTTCGACGTGGAATGGCTTTACATTCGCTGCCGTCTTCGCGGTAAGCGCAATGGGACTCGGTGTCGCTGCGTTTGTGATTGTATACTGGTTCAAGTCCTTGCTTGGCATTAATATCTTTGAGGATTTTCACTTGAGTGACTTGCTGCCGTAGATCAATGCAAAATGGACTTGCGCAGCGCGCCGTTCCATAAGAAGGAGTAACTAATGCTGGTGACAATCAGTCTGATGGCGCATTAAAGTTTGGTGTAGACCAGCGAGAAAGCAATGCCTAATGCGCCGTCGACGCTTGCCCATCGATTTCGTATTCAGCGGCTTCTTTTCCGGAATTTAGCCTGCTCGCTTCGTTTGCCATGGCAGTAATGATTTTATCGAGTTCAACTGTCGTCGCGTCCAAGTCGTGGATTTGAGAGTGATCTCTGGCAACCCTCAGTAGGTCCATCGAGTCGAGTATGTAGATTAATATTAGCGCGATCTGGCGGGCCTTTGTGTCGTCAATTACCACTGTGTATAATCCTTTTTTGGGAAATCGCCTATAGGGCGGCCGGGACATCATTCCGCGGCTAAGGCAAAGCTGGACGGCTTGCGTACGTGGGCCCGTAAAACCAATGTTGGGGGAATGAGGGTGACCGATCCGGTCGGTATCGGTGTTGGCAACGCGCCATGCACTTCAAATTCGAAAGCAGATGCCAGTTCCAAAGCGATAACCTGTAGTGTCATATTGGCGAGCACCAGACCCAAGCACGCCCGTGGGCCGGCTCCGAATGGCAGGTATGCCTTGGATGAAAAATTCCGGTTTGTGTCGAATGTCGAGGCTAAGGGCCAATGGCGTTCGTCTCGATGCATCTGCCAGGGACAAATGATCATGGAGTCGCCTGTCTTAATTGTATTGCTTCCGGCGCTGAGTGGCATCAGGGCATCTCGCGAGAACCAATGCGCTGAGGGAAACAACCTGAGGACTTCCTTTACGAGCGCCTGACTTTTCGTCGCAGAAAGGAGCGCTTCGTTATTGAATTCACCACTGCAGTTGGCAAGACGGGCAGCTTCTTCGGCCATGATATTGCTGAGCTCAGGCAGCGAAGCCATATAGTACAATATCCACGTAGCGGCGGCGCCCGT
The DNA here is from genome assembly GCA_031365425.1 of Hyphomicrobiaceae bacterium. Classification (GTDB taxonomy): domain Bacteria; phylum Pseudomonadota; class Alphaproteobacteria; order Rhizobiales; family Hyphomicrobiaceae; genus JANXVY01. Next base: position 20,200 of record JANLYB010000197.1, on the reverse strand, counting down.
TGTATGGTGGCCGGCGATCAACATGGTCACGATCTCGTCACGGATCGCTTCGTCATCTAATCCGAGGTCGATCAGGGCCCGTAACGCCGAACTATCCTTTGCTTTGTCGCGAACCCGATTTACGACAATCTGCATCATGGCGCGAGCTTCGGCCCGCCGCTTCTGCTTGGCCCTTGCTTGCCACGGCATAGCGGGTACCACGCGAAATAGTTCGGTGGCCACGTCCTCCTCCACCAGTCGCACAGCATTGATGACGAGATTTTCATCCCCGCGTGTCAACACCCCTTTTCCGAACAATGCGACGCAGGCGATTCGCAATGTAAGTTGCGCCATGGCGTCCTGGACATTGAAATGGTCCTGCTTGGCGAGTTCAACAGCAGCTTCTCTGACAGTGGCGGCAATTTCTGGGACTAGCTGTTGGGCGGCACCCTTGGAGAAACCGGCGTGGATCGCGCGCCGGCGGCGGGTGTTTTCTTCACCATTGATGGTCAATAAGCTTTTGCCGACGATGGGTCTGAGTTTTTCAATAAAGAAGCCTTTGTCCGCAATTCGATCTTCACCCTTTAAGATTGTTCGCGCTAAGTCGGGGCCGGTGATAAGCCATAATCTCTTAGACCCCAGGCGTAGACGAACAGCAGGCTCGTTGGATTCGGCCGCTTTATCGAGGAAGAATTGTAATTGGTTACGCCGAAACGACGGCACGTCCGAGAACCAGTGTTTCATCTGTTATTTCCACGGTTGAGGCCAAGTTTAACAATTTTGTGAATTCCGGAGTGCGCTGGTCGTTCAGCGGAATTTCGCCCGCAACTGCAGTGAGCTCTCGATTGGACAAATCCATGCCGACGACTTGCGGCGGACCATATCGCCGTGTGTGGATGCCAATAATACGGAGCAGCCGTTCGTGATTGAGGTCGACCAGCGCAACGAGGGAGGAGGCACGGCGGGCTTGCGCGAAACGAATCATTGTTCCGTAAACAATCATGGCAGCGTTGGAGCCGCCGCAGTCCGGATCAATGCCAAATCTGCTGATTTCAAAAACGTCGGCGCGCCTTGGAAAGGCTCGCAGCGTGGCGAACTGAGGGAACACGCGTTCTGCCAGATAGGGGTAGTCCCCACGGATCGCTCGAAATCCGCCGACAAGTCTATCATTTAAGTAAACGGCGCAGTAAAGTGCGTCGCTAGTATCGAACTGATCAATCTCGCGATTGTCTATCACACTGAGATTCCACCTTAAAATATCTACAAAGAGTTTTTTTCTGAAAACCTGCAACTGATCGACGACCTCAGGGTTGGTATCTTTGGAGGCAATCACGGCTTTCCAGGAGTTTCGGCTTTTGAACATTTGCTGCCCCAGCATTTGGAAAGATCCGACTCTGTGGCTTGCTGTTCAAACGCGCTATCCCCGGATTCCGGTAGGGTTCAAATGACGCCAGAGCAAACGATTGCAGATATTGAATCTTGTTCAAGCCTTGATGAACTTAAGATATTGATGCAAAGGGTGGCCGAAAACTATGGGTTTGCTTCGTTCAACTTCTTGGACGTCGGAAATCCTCATGTCGATGTTCCGTTCTACATGGGAACGACTGGAGTCGCCTGGGAGAGTGACTACAAGAGCAACGGGTTCGTCCACGTTGATCAGTGTGTAAAGCTGGCACGGCGGTCGAACCTGCCGTTTAGCTGGGACAAGGCCCCCCCTCCACCTTCGGAAACCGGACCTAAGAAGGGAATTCGCCGGCTTGTCGAAGCAGCAACCGATCATGGCTTCAAAAACGGCTTGGTTGTTCCGTTCCACTACCGCGATAGCTTGGGGCGGCATTATTCGAGTCTTTGTGTGTTCTATTGGAAGGACACGATAAGTCGCTTTAACTTCTTGATTAAACACAAGAAATTTGATCTTCAGATCGTCGTTATATACTGGGTGCAGAAGGCAGTAGATATCGTCGCCGACGACCGCAGGATTGCAGCCGGCAATCAATTAGCAGCGCCTGCGACGAAGATTTCGGAAGTTGCTTTGACCGATCGCGAGCGCGAGGTTTTGGCGTGGGCTGCCCGCGGTAAAACGACTGACGAAACCGCTCAAATTTTGACGATTTCGCACGAAACCGTTCAGACACATGTAAATCGAGCGATGCGCAAATTGGGGGCAACCAACAAGACGCACGCAGCAGTACAGGCTGTTTTTTTGGGACTTATCGATTATTAGACAATTCTTACAGCTTCAGGAAATGGATCAATCATTCAACCTAAAACCATTTTGCATCCCATCAGCCCGACGATGATGAGCACGAGATTTCGAAGGTGATGACTTTGTAAGCGGGCACGGAGACGGTTTCCAATCTCTACGCCTACCAGCGAAGGCAACACCGCCAAGATAGATATTTGAAGCAAAGTTGGGTCAAGGAGACTCGTCGCCAACAGGCCAAGCCCCAGCAATGTCGTTAACAAGAGCACGCCGGCATTGATGGCGTGGATCGTCTCTTCAGAATCCATCTGAAGTGCAAGTAAGAACGGCACAAGAGGAAAAACCTGAGATCCCGTCAATCCCGTTATCATGCCAGTCACAAAACCGACGGGCATCGCTAACCAGGCCCGGTTTGATGGCGAGATTATTAGGGTTGGCTTGGCCAGAGAATACAGCGAGTAACTGATCATCACACCTCCAAGAAGAACCCCTGCTGCAGCCGCGTCTACAATTGTAAGCAACCAAACTCCCGCGCCAACTCCCGGGATCATCGCCATATAAAGAGGCGCGAACTTTTGCGTCGTTCGCTTGAGGTTGTCAGCCGATACTGCCACGCTCAAATTGGTTGCCAGTGTAGGTGCGAGTATGAGAGCCATCGCTGGCTTCAAGCCGACAAAATACACGACGATCGGCAAAGCACACGTTGCATAGCCGACCCCGGTCGTGCCCTTCACGACTCCGGCAAAGACCAGACCCAGAGCTGCAAATATCCAAACGGTCCAATCCATCAGAGTGGACTTGTTGAGATGTCATCATCGTAAGGTAACCCGGCTGGCGAATCGAACGGATTGAACGCATCCCCCGCTACATTGCTGTCTAACAATGCGTACAGGGACGCATTGTTTGGGGCGATGCTCTCCACCTTTGGTTTGACGTTTGCGAGCTCGAATGCAAAATCGCGCGCCCGCACTTGGGCCTCGACCACGGAAATGCTCTCGAAGGTTACGTGACCTAGTGCTGGCGTTTGTGCAAATCTGCCTATATCCGCACTGATGATGGTCGCAATCTTTGGATAGCCGCCAATAGTGCCGCGGTCGCGAAGAATAACGAGCGGCTGCCCGGTTCCCGTAATCTGGATGTTGCCAGTAACTGTGCCATCCGAAATGATGTTAAAGCCTTTTTCGGTTGCAACGCTGTTCCCCTCGAGCCTATAGGCCATGCGGTTCGTGGCGTGAGAGACGCTCCACCGTGTCGCAAGAAAGCTCTGCAGAGCATCCTGAGAAAAATAATCCAATTGCGGACCCAGCACCACGCGAATTGGGGTCGATCCCCGGCGCAACAGGCGCAAGCGGTTCTCGGGCTGTCCCGCAGTGGCAGATTTCAAAGAAATCCTATCGCCATTTCTGAGGACCCAAGTTCGAGGGCTAGCCGGATCCGAGGAACTGCCCGTCAGCGGGTCTGTCGAGCCGTCACGTCCATGAAAACCGCCTTGCACGGACAAGTAAGAATACTGACCACCGCAGGTGCCCCGGATGCTGATAATTTCGCCGCTGCGCGCAACGTGTGTAATGCCCAACGGCACCAGCCTGTCATCGCAGTATACTTGACGATCAGCGCCGCTAAAAGCTATTCGAACCGAACCGTCCTCGACTCTGAGGCGCATCGGAAGCAAGCCAATCTCTATTGCGGCGGCTCCCGCTGACTGTCCGATTAGGGCGTTGGCTTCTGCGAGGGCCATGCGGTCCATAGCTCCCCCCGGCGCGATTCCGTAACGCTGTGCGCCATAACGCCCCAAGCCTTGGAAGCAAGATGCGCCGGCATCAATGACAACGAGTGCTGGCATCAGCTTGATACCTCCAGGATGGATTCACCAGCCCGCGCTGCCCGGTCGCGTTCGCGCCACTCCTTGGGCGTAATTGCCGTAAAGCGAACGCGGTCACCCGGCTCCAGAGCAAAGGACGGCGTCGCGCCTCCAATGTAGGTCCGCAGTGGTGTCCGCCCGATCCAATGCCAGCCGCTCGGTCCCTCTACCGCGTGAACGGCGCATTGGTCTGATGCGATGGAAATGGTGCCGGCTCTTGCACCCGGACGCGGTGTACGGAGGCGCGGAATTGAGAGCCTGGGATCAAGTCCTCCAAGATAAGCAAAGCCTGGTTGAAAGCCCAGCATGTAGACGCGATATTCCGGAGCGACGTGACGGGCAATTATCTCCTCGGGTAGCAGGCCTAGGACATCGGAAACCGTCGCCAAGTCGACGCCGAGCTCCTGGTCGTAGCAGACTGGGATCGTTATGAGCCGGCCAGCCAATGGAACGCTGGCGTCGTCGCCTACAAGTGCCAGCACTTCGTTGGCTAGCTTCGCGTAATGGGTAATCACTGGATCGTAATGGATCAGGAGCGAGCGATAGGTCGGGACGGTTTCAACCAAGCCATCCGGTTTCGACCTGCTTAGTGCTGCATCCAACGCGATAACCCGTGCATTCAACTGGGCGTCGATCCTGTCGCCGAATTCGATCGACATCCCGCTGTCGCCACAGGCAAGAACGCGCGGATAATCTGTTGTTGTGTTGCGACTCGCAGCAACCGGAGTAGTTCTTGGCTCTTCCGCTGCTGGCAAATCTGACTGGATCCCAATGCGGGTATTCGATTCACCGCGCTTCACTTCGCTTCCATCTTTTACATCGGCGAACCACGGCTTTACGCTGGTCCCCTTCCTCATTGAATACATGTAAAAAACAGGTAACAAATCTGGGAACAAATCACGGTACTCAGCGCCATTAAACGTAATAAAAATAGAGTGCGGATATGACAGCTCTACCGCGCGCTTTTCGCGCATATTCATTTGATAGTATTGTTCGGCCCCGTTCACGATTGTGTTGCCTCCCCGGTACCATTTTGCGGCACAGGGCTCAAGCTTCGCCAGCATTTCTGCTGATGGCTTAGTCGCCGGAAGGGCAATTCTCTCCCTCTCGCGCTTAACGATTGATTTGAGTGAAGTGAAAGAAAAATCCCGCTCGCGTGCAGCATTTGCCACTTTGCTGAAGTAGCTGGAGATACTCGCAGCGCTATGGCCGTTGTGTTCAGCATGCGTGTCGGTGGCAATAAGTGTAATTGTAGCGCCCGGCCGATAGCTATTCCGTATGCGGTTGGCCATTTGCTTCAAGTAGTCAAGACAGATCAATTCGGGATCAGCAACGGATGAACGAAATCCTTTGCCCCAATATAGAACGAAGTTGATCGGTTCGGATTCCGCAATGGCAGCAGTTACAACTCGGAGAAGAAGTTCTGGCTCGGTCGGCTGTTCGCGCTTGTAAGCCCACGTATTGAAAGATTTTAGAACCCTGTCGGCCTCTACTTTCGTTAGTGCGGATTTTTGTGGAGTTGTTCTACTCTTAAAAAGATTAAGCTGGCTTGAACTCATAAACAGATGCCCCGCGACTGCAAACACATGGAGACTAATCGACATTAAATTTAACATTTTTTAACATTTGTCAACAGTGTGAATGGTTAACGCCTCCGCCGCGATCTGCGCGCAGTTTTGGATTCGATACCGTGACGGGCGGTGACGCAGCGAAGGAACGTCGTGGCGTAGTGGCTTCCAGATGAGCTGGAACAAGAACAATCCGGCGCTAGTCCTTGAGCGTGGGCTGGTATTTCACGGGCTGCGCAAATCGGCTGTGGTGATGCTGCTGGAGACTGGCTGCAGCGTGGCTCAGGTGGCGTCAATCACTGGCTAGTCGATCAAGATGGTTGAACATTATGCGGCCAAGCTTGATCAGGAAAAGCTGGCGGCAGAGGCGATTCTGCGTTCGGAGAACGCGACAACTGGAACTTAGAACGAACTGAGATTGCAAACCAGACTGCAAACACATCCACCAAAGGCCCTCGATGACCAAAGCTAAGTCATTGAAAATGCTATGGAGCGGGCGAAGGGAATCGAACCCTCGTATGAAGCTTGGGAAGCTGCCGTTCTACCATTGAACTACGCCCGCACACGCAACCTCGTATCACATGCCGCCGCCCCGTCAATGCAGCTCTCGCAAAAACAAAAACCCGCACGCAGAGGTGCGCGCGGGCTTGCAGACTATTCGCAGTTCGAGGCTTACTTCCTCACCAGTGCGTCGCGGATTTCCTTGAGGTAAACCTCGCTCGGAGCAGGCGGCGGCGGAGTTGCAGCGGCAGCCGGCGCCGGCTTCTTGACCGCATTCATGCCCTTGACCAGCAGGAAAATCGCAAACGCCGTGATCAGAAACTTGATCACCGCATTGAGGAACAACCCGTAACCAATCGCAACTTCAGGAATTTTCTTCGCAGCATCGGCGGTTTGCAAAGGAATTTTCAGGGCCGAGAAATCAAGGCCTGCCATCGCCATCCCGATCGGCGGCATGATGATGTTATCGACCAGCGTACCGACGATGGGAGCGAACGCTGCACCCATGATGACGCCGACCGCGAGATCAACCACATTCCCCTTCATGGCGAATTCTTTGAATTCGTCGATAATTCCCATAGTCCATCCCCTGATTGTTGCGCAGACCCAGCGAGTCCTTTGTTGAGGCGGGTCCATGAGGCCCCCTGATTCGGGACGCTAACCTAACTCAGTCACCGCGACAATTAATCCGCAAACGTCCATGCAACAGATTTTCCGGAGTGACTGGCAATCCCCTCACCCTCTCGCGACGCAGTCGCAAAGCCGGATAGACAAACCAGCCAATGACAGCGCAAACTGTTGACGTGGCGGCACTTTGGCCGCGTCAGGATGGCAATTGCTGCATGACCACGCCCATGTTTGAGAGCAGTTTCCTGGTCACGGTTGCGCTCTGCTATGTCGGAGCGCTGTTTGCCGTTGCCTGGATCGGCGATCGCGCCATACGCGTGAGGGAAGGCTCCGGCGGACAGCCGCTCATCTATGCCCTATCGATGGCGGTTTATTGCACGTCATGGACATTTTTCGGCAGCGTCGGATTAGCCGCAACGACGGGTTACGATTTCATTCCGGTCTACCTTGGTCCCATTCTCGTTTTCGTAGCGGGATACCCGTTGCTTTTACGGATCATCCGCCTCGCCAAAAGTCAGAATCTGACCTCGGTCTCGGACTTCCTCGCCGCCCGTTACGGCAAGAGCCAGAAGGTTGCCGCCGTCGTCACCGTCGTGATGATTGTCGGATCGTTGCCCTACATTGCGTTGCAACTCAAGGCGATTTCCGTTTCAATCGAAACCCTGCTCGGCGGCGGCCCGCTTGTTCATATTGACCAGCCGGGTATCGCCTTCATCGATACCGCCATCGTCATTACCTTAGCACTCGCAGCCTTCGCGATCCTGTTTGGCACCCGCTACATCGACGCAACCGAGCATCAAGACGGCTTGATGCTTGCCATCGCGGTTGAAAGCCTCATCAAACTCGCATCCCTCACAGCCGTTGGCCTGTTCGTCCTATTCTACCTGTTCGATGGCCCTGCCAACTTTTGGCAGCGCGCCAGCGCCGATAGTCAAATCAATACGATCTTTTCGAGTACGGTTCATGGCGGCAGATGGCTCACGCTGACCCTGCTCAGCACGTGCTGCGTCATCCTTCTACCGCGCCAATTCCATGTTATCGTTGTCGAAAACAACTCCGAACGTGAAATTCAACGCGCCCGCTGGTTGTTCCCGCTTTACCTCGTCGCAATCAACATCTTCATCATCCCGATCGCCATGTCGGGACACGTGCTTTTTGCCCGAGGCGTCGCCGATCCCGACTTCTTCGTTTTGACCCTGCCGATGAGCGCCGGAAGCCAAATCTTCTCACTCACTGCATTCATCGGCGGGTTGTCGGCCGCAACGGCCATGGTCATTGTGGAAGCCGTCGCGCTCTCCATCATGGCCAGCAACGGACTAGCCCTCCCGCTTCTGCTGCGTCACCACTGGATGCAAGCCTCCAGTGGACCCCGCACCGATATGTCCCGATTTGTCCTGCTGATCCGGCGCTCGGCGATCATTATCATTCTGCTCTTGGCCTATGTCGTCTATCGCACGCTGGCCCAATTCCAGAGCCTTGTCTCGATCGGCCTCATCTCCTTCACAGCCATCGCCCAAGTCGCCCCGGCGTTCTTCGGCGGTCTCATCTGGCGCAACGCAACTGCCAACGGCGCCATTGCCGGTATGCTGTCAGGGTTGGCAATCTGGTTTTACACCCTGCTCGTCCCATGGATGACCAAGGCCGGCTATTTGCCCGAAAGTTTCGTCCGCGACGGCCCGTTCGACATCTCCGCGTTGCGTCCCGAGGCCCTGCTGTTCCTCCAGTTCGACCCGCTTTCGCACGCTGTATTCTGGAGCTTGAGCGCAAATCTCATCGCCTACATTACCGTCTCCGCGCTTCGTCCTCCCGAGCCGATCGAGCGATTGCAGGCCCAGATCTTCATCCCCGATGACTTTGAACAACGCCCAGCCACGAAAGCGTTCAAGCGCTGGCGAACAACCCTGACGCTGGACGATCTGGAAGCAACCGCCGCCCGCTACCTCGGCGTCGAACGCGCCAAGCGATCCTTTGCGGCCTTCGCCGCCCGCCGCCAGCCCCTGCCCGGCATCAACACGCCGCCAAAGCCCGAAGCCGACGTCCACGCCATCCGCTTTACCGAGCACCTGCTGACAAGCGCGGTTGGGGCCGCGTCCGCCCGGCTCGTCATGTCCCTGCTGCTGCGCCGCGGAAACGTCTCCCAGATCTCCGCCCTGCGCCTGCTGGACGACGCTAACGAAGCGCTCCAGTTCAACCGCGACCTGCTCCAATCCGCGCTCGACCAAGTCCGCCACGGCCTATCCGTTTTTGACAAGGACATGCGCCTCATATGCTGGAACCGGCAGTTCCGCGAACTCCTCAACCTGCCTGAGGAAGTCGTTCAGCTCGGCATGCCGCTGGACACGATCCTTCGCATCTCTGCCGCCCGCGCTGGCCTCGAAAGCCCCAACTTGGACGCCATCATTGGCGACCGCGTCTTAAAACTCGCCGTGCGTCACGAAATCTACCACGAGCGCGAATTGTCCGGCGATTACATCCTCGAAGTCCGCACCAACCCGATGCCTCAAGGCGGCATCGTCATCACCTTCTCCGACATTACCCACCGTGTCCTTTCGGACGCAGCGCTGGCCCGTTCGAACGAGACGCTTGAACGCCGGGTCAACGAACGTACGCGCGAACTCGTGGCCGTAAATACGGCGCTTGAAGAAGCCAAAGCGCAAGCCGATTCCGCCAATGTCGACAAAACGCGATTCATCGCCGCTGCCAGCCACGACATCCTCCAGCCGCTCAACGCCGCCCGGCTTTACGCTTCAAGCCTGCTCGAACGTTCGATGGCCGGCTCTGAAGGCCACTTGGTGCGAAATCTCGATGCTTCGTTACAAGCGGTCGAAGAGATTTTCTCCGACCTCATCGACATGTCACGCATGGACGCCGGCCGACTCGAAGCCGACATCGAAGCCTTCCCGCTCTCCGTCATCCTCGATCAGCTCCTCGTAGAATTCCAGCCCATCGCCAGCGCCAAAGGCCTGCAACTCACCCTCGTTTCAACGCGCGCCTGGGTTCGCTCAGACCGGCGGTTGTTACGCCGCGTTCTGCAAAACCTGCTTGCCAACGCAATCAAATACACCGCGCGCGGCCGCGTTCTGATCGGTGTCCGAAGTCACGACGCTTCTGTTGCGATCGCTGTATACGACACCGGGCCTGGCATCGCGCCTGCCGATCAGGCCATCATCTTCAAGGAGTTCCAACGCCTCAACGAAACCGCGGGCAACGAGCGCGGCGTCGGACTAGGCCTATCGATCGTCGAACGCATCTGCAAAGTTCTAGATGCCCGCCTCGAACTGCGCTCGACGCTTGGCGGCGGCTCAATGTTTGCTGTCAGCGTCCCCCGCACGGCGACACTTCCGCCGTCCATGTTCGCCAACATGAAAGCAGCCCCGACGCTCGGCAGCTTCGACGGCGTCCGCGTGTTATGCATCGACAACGAACCTGCCGTACTCGAAGGCATGGAAGCCCTACTGAAGGGATGGAATTGCTCCGTCGAAACCACCGGCAGCGCAGAAGCGGTCGTCTTACGGCGCATGGGCTTCCCGGCCTCCCCCAACCTGTGGCCGAGCGTGATCATGGCCGACTATCATCTGGACAACGGAACCGGGGTCGAAGCTATCGCCCGCATCCGCGCCGTATCGAAACTGGCGATCCCCGCGATCATCATCACCGCCGACCACTCGGTCGACGTGCAGCGCGAAATCCGCAATTGCGGCTTCACCCACCTTAAAAAGCCGATCAAGCCCGCTGCCCTGCGCGCAGCCCTCGCCCAGATCCTGATGCACGGCCGCATCACGCCGCCGGCAACACCGCACTCCGCTGAACCCGAAAAAGTATAAGGACGAGGCTGGCGCAAACTGGGCCAGCAAACCTTAGCCGTTTGCGCGCCACTCGCTGTCGTCGAGACGGTTGATCGCAATCACCGCCTGCGTCCGGCTATCGACCCCAAGCTTGGTCAAAATCTGCGAGACGTGTGCCTTGATAGTCGCTTCGGACACATTAAGTTTGTACGCGATCAGCTTGTTGGGCAACCCCTCGGAAAGCATCATGAGCACGCGCAATTGCTGCGGCGTCAGCGTCGAAATCCGCGCGAGCAAGTCCCCATGCTCGGAGGAATCGGCTATGCTCAAATCGATATCGGCTGGCGTCCAGACCTTACCGTCCAGCACCGCTTGAACGGCTGTCCGGATGTTGTCGACCGGCTCTGACTTCGGCACAAAGCCAGCAGCTCCAAACTCGATACAACGGCGGATCGTCGTCCTATCTTCGGTCGCCGATACCACGATAACGGGAACGCCGGGATGCTGAGCCCGCAAAAACAGCAGTCCCGACAGCCCATTCACCCCTGGCATCGCCAGATCGAGCAAAACCAGATCGACTTCGGCTCCGCTCGCCAGGATCTGGGTGAGTTCGTCGAGCGACGAGGCTTCCTGTATCCCGGCAGTGGGAAATGCGAGGCTCAATGCCTGATTGAGCGCGCCACGAAACAGAGGATGATCATCGACAATAATAATTCGAGCCGTCGTCACGATATCCTCCCGAAGGCGCACTCATTATGGAGAGCTTCGCCCAGTTATTGAACAATCCATCGTTGAACTGCGACAGATCGGCATCAACTCATACCACTAAAGTGCACCACGCAAGCTTCTTAGTAAACCTGCTCTCCGATTCGAGGGAACACAAAACAGTTCTAAGTTAAATGCCAGCAATAACGGTTAAGATGTAACCTGCGGCGGCGAACGTGAAGAAACCGTCCCCATGGCGGCAATTGCCCAAACGCCCAAATCCAAGCATGTTCCTCGTTTACACGCGAGCTTGAATCAGAGTGGCAGGGCCCAAGGCAATGATAGAGCGCAAAGAACGCAAACCCTATTGGCAACATACAAAGTGGCAGATGCTGGCAAGTCTGGTCCCGTTTTTGGCCGTCATTATAGTTCTACCCCTCTACGCCGAAAAGCTGAATTCCAACCGGTTCTTGGGCTTCCCGTTGGGGTATTTCCTGGCGGCCCACGGTCTCGTGCTGATTGCCGTCATCACCGTCGCAAGCTTCGTCAATCGACAGGACGCCATCGATCACTGGCACGGCGCGCACGAAGACAACTAACGCTCGCGTCGCCATTTAAGATAACTGAACCACACTTTCTGCTGACCTAGGACGCCCGATATGCCGTTCACTCAGGCGAGACGAATGGTCAATCCCAAGCTTGGGTCATTCTTCGCAATCTTTACGAGTGCGTATACTGCCCTGGTGTTGCTGGTCCTGATCAGTGAGCAATTGGGCGCTCCTCCCGCCTTGCGGAGCTGGGCCCTTCTGCTCGGCCCGCTGGTTGGGTATGTGATCATCGGCACGGCAAGCGCAACCCGCCAGTCGCTCGAATACTTCGCCGCCGGCCGCCGCGTCCCGGCCGTTTACAGTGGCTTTTCTCTCGCACTGTCGGCCTTCGGCGGAACCGGCCTCGTCACCATCACCGGCACACTCTACCTCGTCGGCTTTGACGCACTGTGCCTCGTCATCGGCGGCCTCGCTGGCTTCGTCGTAATGGGCATCCTGCTCGCCCCGTTCTTCCGCAAATTTGGCGCCTACACCATCCCCACCTATCTCGGCCGGCGCTTCGACAGCCCCTTTCTCCGGCTTATATCTGCCATCGTCATCGCTGTTCCGCTAACTCTCATGATGGTCGCGGAAATCAAAATGGCAGTGTTTTCCGCAGGTTTCCTGACAGGCGCCAGCCAATTATCTCTACTCATAATGATCGCCGCCACGATGTTGATCACCCTCACGGGTGGCGGCACGCGATCCCTCACGTGGGCCAGCGTCGCCCAGACCATCGCCTCCCTGCTGGCGCTGATCGTACCCGTCACGATCGTCGCCGTCATGTGGACCAATCTTCCGCTTCCGCAACTCTCCCATGGTCCGTTGATGCGCACGATGGCCCACAATGAAGCGGTCCAGGGCCTGCCGATCCTGTTTGCGCAAGGCTTCGCGTTCGATCTTCCCAACAACGGCCTGTCAGCTATCGCCAAACGCTTCGCCACGACCTTCAGCGCCGTCGGCCCCGCCGGGTTCGTCGCAGCCACCCTCACCATCATGATGGGCGTGGCTGCCTGCCCCTGGCTGCTGCCACGCATCGCAATCACACCCGGCGTTTATCAGGCCCGCAAATCGCTCGGCTGGGCAACGCTCCTTTTCGGCATCCTCATGCTGACAGCTGCCTCCATCGCGGTGTTTTCCCGCACGCTGCTGCTCGAAAGCACCGCCACTGGTACAATTCCCGATTGGTTGCGCATGCTCGCCACCATGGGTTACGCCGATGTCGACGTAAAACCGCCGCTCGCTGCGGGTCCAGAACAATTCGGCAACCTGTTGACCAACCTGACGATTTCGCGAGACGTCGTTCTATTTGCACTACCCATGGCCGCCCGGCTGTCACAAACCTTCGTGGCGCTCGCCGTAGCCGGTGCCATCGCCGCTTGCCTGTCCGGCGCATCGGCCGCCGCAGCAGCCCTTGCCGCGTCATTGGCCGAAGATGTCATCAACGCGACCAAGGCTGAACCGCCGCCCGATCCCCAGCGTCTCGCCCTTGCCCGCACATCCCTGATCGCCGTCGTCGGCACTGCCTCCGCGCTCGCAATGGCCATCCCCGGCGACAGCCTCGCCCTCCTGCTCTGCTAGCTGGCGCTGACCGGCTCGTCGTTCTTTCCCATCCTCGTGCTATCGATCTGGTGGAAGAGAACCAACGCATTTGGAGCCGTCGCCGGTTTGGTTTCTGGCTTCACCGTCGCCCTGCTGGCCATCTTAACCGGCTGGATGGACTGGCTTTCCTTCGATCCAGCCCTCGCAGGAGTCTTCGGCATCCCTGCTTCGTTCACGGCAGCAATTGCAGCCAGCCTCGCCACGCCCAACCCAGGCCGCCACGAACGCGAACTGCTCCGCGACATCCGTGTGCCCGGTGGCGAAATTCTGTATGACCGCGAGATGCGCCTGCTTCGCCTCAAAAAGCGCCAACGCGCCTCCGATCCAGTGTAGATAGCGGCCAACAGAAAGAGTCGCCACCATCACGCCGCTGTTGGCCGAGGCGGCGAAGAGCCGTCGGCGCGAGCGCCGGACTCGAAAGTTCTGACCATTTTTTGGTCAAAACTTTTGAAACAAAAAGAGTCAAAAAATGCACAATTCGAATGAATCCGCTCCGATCAGCGCCCCCAAACCCGCCCCCGTCGCCGAGCCCGAACGGCTGATCGTCTATCCGGCGATCGAACCCTATAAAACCGGCACGTTGGACGTCGGCGACGGCCACACGATCTTCTATGAGGAATGCGGCAACCCGAAAGGCAGGCCCGTCGTCATGATCCACGGCGGCCCCGGCGGCGGCGCCAACCCAACCATGCGCCGCTTTCACGACCCAGCCCTCCACCGCATCGTCTTGTTCGACCAGCGCGGCGCCGGCCGCTCAACGCCGTACGCCAGCATCGAGAACAACACGACCTGGCACCTCGTCGCCGACATGGAAAAACTGCGCCGTCACCTCCACATCGAGCGCTGGCAGCTTTTCGGCGGCTCCTGGGGCTCGACGCTCGCCATCGCCTATGCGCAAACGCACCCCGAGCGCGTCACAGGCATGATCTTACGGGGCATCTTCCTGTTGCGGAAACGCGAAATCGACTGGTTCTACCAGCAAGGCGCCAGTGCGTTGTACCCTGACGCCTTCGAGGCCTACCAGAGCGTAATCCCAGCGAATGAACGCCACGACATGGTCGGGGCCTACCACCGCCGCCTGACCGGCACCGATGAGGTCCAACAACTTGCGGCCGCCAAAGCCTGGAGCATGTGGGAAGGCTCAACTCTTGCCCTGCGCCAAGACCCTGGCCGCATCGCAGCCTTCGGCGCCGACCACTACGCCATCGCCTTCGCCCGCATCGAATGCCACTATTTCAAGAACGGGGGCTTCCTGGAACGCGACGACCAGCTGCTCGCCAACGCCCAACGCCTCGCCAACATCCCCGGCGTCATCGTTCATGGGCGCTACGATGTCGTGACACCGCTCACCAACGCATGGGACCTTCACAAAGCGTGGCCTCAGGCCGATCTGCGCATTGTCCCCGACGCCGGCCACGCCATGACGGAACGCGGCAACATGCACGAACTCGTCTCCGCCACCCGCCGCTTCGCCGCAATCAAAATCACCTAACCCCAACCCGCCAATACTTCGCCCGCCGGGCAAGGGCGCAAAGCGGCCCGGCGCGAGCGCCGGATTCGCATTCAAGACCTGACTTCCTCAGGTCTTGAATGCGACAACATTAGAGCGGCGCGCCCTTCTTCGGCTCGTTCTCAAGCTTGTTCATCCGCTCGCGCAGTTTCTTGACCATTTTCTCGACGTAGTCGAACGCCTTATCGACGTCCTGTTCCGTCGGCAAATCCATCTTGCCCGCCGCTCGCGGCCCATCGTTCTTGCCTGGCTCGCCGATGCCAGCGACTTCTTCCATTTTCGTAAGTTGTTCTTTGAGAACGAGAATTTCGCTTTTCAGGCCATCCATTTCTTGGCGCATGATCTGCTCGCCATCCTTGGTCGGCTTGCATGACCACTCGTTGCCCGCCTGCGTGCAAAACGACGTCGCTCCCGTTGCAGTATCAAGCTTTAACGCCCCGCCATTCGTAGGCGTCATCGTATACCGCCCTGGCTTATCGTCGGCAGCACGCAAACCAGCGGACGCAAACACAACTGCACAAACAGCGACCGGTATCAGAGCAACACGCATGGGCAGGCCTCCAGATAAGCGTCAGGAGCCACTTGTCTAGTTCCAGACTATGGCCGAAACAGCGCAATTCATTTGGGAATTGCCGCAAATTTGCCAAGCCGCTTACACCCAAAAAGCATAAAAACAACCAACCCCACTTGACACGACCGAATCAAAACCACCCAACCAAATTCCATTTTCATCTGACAAATCTGCGGTCTAAGGCATGGCTTAACCGAACATTTACGGCTCGATGAGAGGTTCGCTATGGCACGGTTCTGTTTGTTGGAAGTCTGAACCAATCGGCGCCCATTTTGGCGCGGCATGGGAACAGAGAACAACGATGTCGATAGACAACGCAAACAGTCGAGCCGATTCCGACATCAAGGCCATGATGAACGATGTCATCGCCCACATCACCGACGCCGACCGCCGTTCGACCGCGTCGTTGCGCCAGATGCAGGAGCGTCTGGAAGCCCTTGGCCATGAAGCCCGTGCCGCTCGTCCGGGCGTACCAGCCGACTACCTGCCAGGCTTCAACCGCATCGAAGACGGCATGACCCTGCTGGCGAACCGCATCGCCCAATCCTATGCGGCCCGGCATGCAGCGCCCGCGTTCATGGATCAACCCGCCTCGGTCGCAGCCCCGTCCTTGTCATCTCTCCACATGCCCGCAACAGCACCCGTTGCAGCGTCTCCGGCCAGACCGGAAGTTTACGTCCCAGTCGCTCCAAGTATCGATCTCCCTCCCGTGGTGGCCCACAGCCCCGCCTCCTGGCACGACCACGAGCAGCCCAACCCGCTGAGTTCAACGACACCCGGACTGCTGCGCGCCCGCCCAAAATCCTACGCCCCTGACGTCGACACCTTCGACGTGATCGAAACCATGCCCGACACCACGACCGAACCGTGGTCGCCCGATCAGGCCGCCGCCCTCGTCAACGTCTACACCGGCAACGAAGCCGTCTTGCCCCTTGCCCAACCGCTTAACCCCGGCCTCGCAACGGCCCACGCGTCACCGGCAAGGCAAGGCCTCGCTGCCAGCGATAAAACCTGGCTGGACTCCCGCCTCTCCGACATCGCAACCCGCGTCGAACAATCCCTCGCAGCCAGCCGCTCGGACAAGGCGATGGCATCTATGGAACATCGCCTGGCGGAATTCGAACAGCGCATGATCGCAACCCTTGACGGCGTCGCGACCAAAGGTGATGTCGAAGCGCTCGCCGGCATGGAAGTCCAAATTCGCGATCTGCGCGCACAGTTCGAAGTGGCCCATACAGAACTCCTGCGCATCGATGACCTGGAGCGCCAGCTCGCCCACATCGCACAGCAGACATCGCATGACGAACTGGGTGCCGTGATGAGCCGCTTCGTCCCCGAGATCAAATCCGACCCCGCCGCCGCCCGCTCGGACATCGAATTCCACTCCATCGCCATTGCCGCCGCCGAAGCCGCCGCCTCCCGCGTCGCCAGCGCGAACCGCGACGGCGCGCGCAATGGCCGCGTCGACGACGTCCACGCCATGCTGGCCGATTTCATCCAGGAACGCCGCCAGGGGGATGAGCAGACCGCCAACACGCTCGACACCTTGCAACAAGCAATGCTCCGGATCCTTGATCGCGTCGATGCCATAGACGCCGGTCCGCTGCCATCGAACGCGTCCGCCGGACACTACGCAGCTCACGCGTATGCCCACCCGGACGAACATTTCGAGCCGGTTCATCAGACGCAGCAATCAATGCCGGCATCTCACTTTGAGCCCGAAGAAATCGCCCAGCCCGTACCGGCCGGCGACTACCTCGCCCAGCAGCGCGCCAAGATGCAGGCAAGCGTCCAGCGAGCTGCAGCCGCTCAGCGCGAAAAGCTCAAGGCCCAGCAGGAAGCCGGCGACGGCAAGCCCGCCGGCTCGCGCGCCGCTAAGCCCGCAACGCCAGCAGGCTCGCGCCGCTTGATGGTCAGCGGCCTCGCCCTCGCTGTTGTCGCAGGCGGCGTCGGCGCATTCGCCATGATGTCCGGCCCAAACAACCAGAGCATTATTGCAGGCAACCCGGCGATCGCCCCCGCCACCGTCGCGCCTGCAGCCGGCAAGTTCTCCAAGCCCAAACCACTCTCTGGCACGCCGGCCGATACCGCAACCCAGGCAGCCAACGGCGCGCCTCAACCCGCCGAAGCTCCGGCCGCCCGCAACATCCCAGAAACCGTCACCGACGACCTGACCGAAGGTGCCGGCACCGTCGCCGAAGTCGACCGCGTTCCCGAGTCCAACATGGCCCGGAGCCAAAGCCCTGTCCCGGCTCCGATGAGCGGCATCCTGCTTCAAGGCCAGCCGCTGCAGGAATCCCAGACCGCTTCCGCCGCCAACGCCGGGTTGCCCACGGTGAACGCAACCCAAATCGCAGCGCGCCCCACCGATCTAGAGGCTGCAACGCAGCAACCGCCGGCCACCGACGGCCAACCCCGCGCGGCATTGGACCTTCCCCCCGCGACCGTCGGACCACTGTCGTTGCGCCTCGCCGCCGCTCATGGCGACAAGTCTGCTGAATTCGAAGTCGCCAGCCGTCTCGCCGAAGGCAAAGGCACCGATCAGAACCTCAAGGAAGCGGTCCGCTGGTATCAACGCTCGGCAACTCAAGGCTTTGCCCAAGCCCAATACCGCCTCGGCACGTTCTATGAGCGAGGTCTCGGCATGAAAGCCGACATTGCCCGCGCCCGCACCTGGTATCAACGCGCCGCCGACCAGGGCAACGTCAAGGCCATGCATAACCTCGCCGTTCTCGCCGCTGGCCGCTCGGCCGAAAGCCCCGACTATGCCACCGCTGCCCATTGGTTCACTCAAGCAGCCAGCTATGGCCTGCCTGACAGTCAGTTCAACCTCGCCGTCCTGACCGAAAGCGGTCTGGGCGTCGAAAAGGACATGGTCCAGGCCGCCATGTGGTTCACCATCGCCGCCCGCTCGGGCGACAAGGAAGCCACCCGCCGCCGCGATCTAATGAAATCAAAGATGGACGCCTCCGGCCTCGCCGCCGCCGACCACCTGGTCAAGACTTGGCAGCCGCTCGTTCCCGAAAAGATGGCCAACGATCCCCGCGCGGCCGGCGAAGCCTGGAAGACCCGCCAAGCATCGAGCCCCGAACCGCGCTGACCGTTCCCAACCCAGATCCGGACCAGACAAAGCAAGCCCTCAACGGCTTGCTTTTTTGTTTACGCCAAACAAACCGCTTGCGGCGCACCGCGTTTGCGGTGTCTTTGAATCCGTCAAGCAACTGCGCTCCAGCAGCCTTTTGGCGAAGCAGCAGATGCGCTATGCAGGAACGCCACTCAGCCCCTTATCCCGATGAACCTCTATTTGCCCATCGCCGAAATGAGCCTCAACATATGGCTGTTGATCGGCATGGGCGCGGCCGTCGGCTTCCTGTCGGGCCTGTTCGGCGTCGGCGGCGGATTTATCATGACCCCGCTGCTGATCTTCATCGGCATCCCCCCCGCCGTCGCCGTCGGCACAGGCTCAGCCCAGATCGTCGCGTCCTCGCTATCTGGCGCCGTCGCCCAATACCGTCGCGGCAACGTTGACATCCGCATGGGCCTCGTCTTGATTGCGGGTGGTCTCGCGGGAACCGCCATCGGCGTCGATGTCGTCCGCATCCTCCGGCGGCTTGGCCAGTTCGACCTCGTGGTCGCCCTCGGTTACGTCGCCTTCCTCGGCATCATCGGCACCCTGATGCTGATCGAAAGCTCGACCGCCATCGCGAAAGTCCAGGCTGGCGGGAAAGCCCGTGGACGCGCCGCCAGCGCCCACGGCTGGCTCGACGGCTTGCCCCTCAAGATGCGGTTCCGCCACTCGAAGCTCTACACCAGCGCCATCCCACCGGCGATGATCGGCGCCTTCGTCGGCTTCCTCGCTGCAATTTTCGGCATCGGCGGCGGCTTCATCGTCGTCCCCGCTCTCATCTACATTCTGCGCATGCCAACCAACGTCGTCGTTGGAACCGCACTGTTCCAGATTGTCTTCGTCACCGCCGCCACCACGATCCTGCAATCGGCCACCAACCAGACCGTCGACCTGCCTCTCGCATCCATGCTTGTCATCGGCGGCGTCGTTGGCGCTCAGTTCGGCGCCATTGCCGGAGAAAAACTCCGCGGCGAGCAACTGCGCTTCTGGTTGGCCGCACTCGTCCTGCTGGTCGCCGTCCGCGTCGGCTACGACCTTGTCGTTCAACCCGCCGAACTCTATTCGATCACCCCGCTGGTTCGAGGCCTCGAATGAGATCGCCACCAGTCGCACCCCTGGCACTCGGGATCATTCTTTTTGCAAGCGCAATCTGGGCAGCGCCCGCGCCTTCACAGGAAACAACGCAACACAACCAGCAATTGGCGGCCCAACAACCCAAAGCCAAGCAGCCACCGCCCCAACCAGCCACCAAGAAACCACTTCCCGCGCCGCAAAGTATCCCCATCCCCATTCCGGCAATCCCGCCTTCCGACGCAGCAACCCAAGCTGCGCCACCGCCACCGCCGCCCGAACGTCTGGAAATCGACGTCTCGACCAGCACGGTCTCCATCACATCGGCCTTTAGCGGCACCGAAATCATCGTCTTCGGAACCGTCATTAACAGCCAGCAAGTCAGCGCGGAAGCTGGATATTACGACGTGATTGTCCTCGTCGAAGGACACGGCGCAACCTCGATTGTCCGCCTCAAATCCAGGGTCGGCGGCCTATGGATTAACACCCAGTCCGTGCGATTC